>JACCVB010000079.1 GCA_013698385.1 Chloroflexota bacterium | reverse complement strand
AGCGGCGAGATGATCAGCGCCTGGGCGCCCTGATCGATCATGCCCTTGATGTCGGAAATCTCCTTGTTGAGATCAGACTCGGCGTTCGTGGTGATGAGCTTGATACCCAGCTTGGTAGCCTCGTCCTTGATCGACTGGGTCTCGGCGATCCGGAAAGGGTTCGCCTCTTTCTCCGACTGGGCGAAGCCGACCGTTGCGTTCTTAAGGTCGAGCTTCGGGACGCCCGCGGTGTTGTACTTGTCGTTCGTACAGGTGGCACCTGCCGCCGCGGTCTGGACGACCTGGGCTCCACCACTGCCTGCTGGGCTTGATCCCGCAGGACTGGCGCAAGCTGCGACCCCGAGTGCCAGACTCGCGACGACGAGGGCGGCCTTGCTGTGACCGGCGATCTGAAAGCGCATCCCTTTCCTCCTCCAAGTCCTGTACATCTTTGACTGAATTGAACTGGGCCAACATAGCACGAACCGTCAATCCGCAGCGCTTAGTTCTCGTGACCCTGGCAAGTCGTTGGCGTGTATCCTCGCGATGCCACCGAGTCCGTCCTGATTGAATGACTGAAACATGCATGACACGAACCCAAGAATCGTCCGAAAGAGTCTGCACGTAGACGCGGTCGATGGAGACGAACCCGTCGCGGACGTCTTTCAGGCGCTCGCAAGCCGGACGCGGGTCGCCATCCTTCGGTATCTTGGTGACCGGAACGTGGCTGTCAATCAGATCGCGCGCGATCTGAACTTGAAGCCTTCCACCGCGACGATGCACATCACGATCCTCGAGCGCGCCGGGCTCCTTCACACAGAGTTGCAGCCGGCGAGTCGTGGCCTACAAAAGGTGTGCGCCCGGACATATGACGAGCTCGTGTTCGACCTGCCGCGAGGCCCACAGCACACGCGCGACTCCGTCGATGTGGAGATGCCGATCGGGGGCTTCTCGGACTTCTCGGTCGAGCCCACCTGCGGCCTCGTGACGGCTACCGGTCTGATCGGGTTTCTCGACGATCCTGCGGCCTTCTATGAGCCGGCTCGGCTCGAAGCCCAGTTGCTGTGGTTCCGCTCCGGCTACTTGGAGTACCGCTTTCCGAACAGGATCCCACCTCGGGCCAAGGCGAACTCCCTCCAGTTGACGGCCGAGATCTGCAGCGAGGCCCCGCTCCACGATCTCGACTGGCCGAGCGACATCGCCGTCTGGATCAATGGCGTGGCCCTCGGCGAGTGGACATGCCCATCCGACTTCGGCGGGCAACGCGGGCGGCTTACGCCGTCGTGGTGGGAAGAGAAGGACTCGCAGTTCGGCGTCCTGAAGCGATGGCTCGTCACGGGCGACGGCACGACGATCGACGGGGTGAGGCTCTCGACCGTCGATCTCGAGGCTCTTGAGCTCAACGCCGGCCAGCCGATCGTCGTCAGGATCGGTGTCCGGCCCGATGCCGAAAACGTCGGGGGATTGAACCTCTTCGGCCGCGCCTTCGGCAACTATCCGCAGGATCTGAACCTTCGGATCGCATATCGGACTGGCCGGTCGGACCTCGACCAGACGTGAGACCCGCACCGGGCTGCGCGGATCAGGGCAAACGCGACGCGATCGGCCAGCGCAGCCCCGGCCAGAGCGCATCACCCCGCGGGCTGAAAGCCCGGGGCGCCCGGACGGTGGCGCGTCCGAGGGCGGCGCCCCGGAGTCGGGAGGGGTGACTGATGGGGACGTGCTGCACGGTGTGCCGAGGATGACACTGACGCACGCCCCGACACCCCTGACTCATGCCCCACGTCTGAGCGCTGCCATCGGCGTCGATGTGTGGATCAAGCGGGATGACGTCGGTGCCCTCGGGCTAGCGGGGGTAGCCGACGGTCAGAGGACCACGATCCTCTCGAAACTCTTCCAGCTCCCGCGCGCGTCGAACCGACCCTATGGGTAGCGTTTCACCCGCTGCCACTGTTGCTCAACGCGTAGGGACGTCGCGACGCGCATCGGTGATGGGGCTTCCGATGCGTCCGGGCGCTCTGGATCGCCGCCTCGATGACCTCGAGAACTGCGATGCCTTGCTCCGCCGAGACCGCAAGGGCCGTGCCGTCCGCGATGGCCGAGCTAACGTCCTCGACCTGCGGCACGTAGACATTTCTCTCGGAAAGCTCGATCGCCATGGGCCGAGCCCGCTGCTTTTCTCGGCCGAAGGAGCCGACGCCATGGTCCGCCGGTGTCCAGACGAGGTCGCCGGCGAACTCTCGCCCCAGCCACTCTCGGCTGGTCAGGCGGCCGGCGCTGCCTTGGATCATGAGGTCGTTCTCGCTTGACGCGAAGCGATTGCCCCCAGCGATAGAGCGCATAGCCGAGTGCGGCGAGCAGGGAGATGAGCGCCGCCACGACCACGTTGATGGGAATGACCGCGATACGGGCCAGCGTCTCGGGATGATCCTCCACCGCCGTCCCGGGCGCGGCGAGGGCGACAAAGAACGAGCCCCAGGCCAGGACCGGCACCGCGGCCGCCACCAGCATCGAGATCTGCGGTTCGCGCGAGCGCCTCCACGTCAACCACGGGGCAATCGCCGAGAACCCAGCCGCGCGGGGGTCGAAAACCCCGATTCACCTTTGAGAGCTCTCGTACGATGAGCCGCTGCTCTCTCTCTTGTACTTCGTCGTCCGCGCCCTCGCCCGTCTCCTCGTTGGCGGTGGCCAGGGTGGCCGAGATGACGGCTCCAAGGACCTCGAGATCCTGGTCCTCCGTCACCAGCTTCGGGTCCTTCGTCGGAGGACCGGCCCACCCAAGCTCCGGCCCATC
>JACCVB010000005.1 GCA_013698385.1 Chloroflexota bacterium | reverse complement strand
GCAGACCTCGCTGATCGAGGCGTTGTTGTAGGCCAACTGGCCACCGCTGGTGTCGAGCCACTCGACATCACCCGGGCGGACGGTGAGCGGCGTCGCGTCGGGGGTCATCGCCTCAGCCGTGGTCGGGGCTGCCGACTGGGCCGAACCCCCGGCATCCGATGCGACGGGGGCCAGCGCCACGCGACTCGGCCCCCCGAGCAGACCGCTCGAGACGGCGCTCAGCCCCACGACCGCGGCGATCACCGCGAACGCCGAGAGTACGCCGATCGGGAGCCGCCACCCGGAACGGCGCGGGGACCCATCCGATCCGAACCGGGCGGCGGACTCGCGTTCGATGGCGGCGGCGGTCCGTGCCCACAGGTCGCGCGGCGGTTCGGGATGCACGTCCCGCAGCGCCTGCAGTGCCAGACGATCGCGTTCATACGCCGCGGCGATCGAGGAACACGCCTCGCAGCCATCCAGGTGGGCCGTGAGCCAGGCTGCCTCCTCGGCTCGCAGCGGTCGGGTCAGTCGTTCCGCGGCGCGGACTCGAGCGCGCGCATGCGGTGTCGACCAATGGTCAGGCCGGCGAGCGACACGCGGTCGACGGTTCACCGGTCCACCTTGGCTCGAGCGGACGGCGCGGTCCCGTCGGCGTCCTCGATCGCGGCCTCCGCGGCCCGCTCGATGGCCAACGCCTGGCGGAGGCTCTCGCGGGCCCGAGTCAGGAGCGCCCGCGCGGCGACATGGCTGACGCCCAGGGCGGCGGCGAGTTCCACGCCGGTCAGGTCGTGCAACTCGGCCAGCAGCAGGGCGGCCCGTTGACGTTCCGGGATCCGGGCCAATGCGCGCTGCATGTCGCCCGACAGGCGAGTGTCCATGACCAGGTGCTCGGCCGAGGGTGCCGATCCATGCGACTCACCGGTCCACGGCAGGAACCGGATGATCTTGCGTCGGCGGATCTCATCGAGGGCGACCCGGTGCGCGATCTGGTAGAGCCACGCCCGCGCGTTCTCCGGCTTCTCCAGGGACGCGTAGTTCTTGTAGGCCTTGATGAAGGCGTCCTGGGTCATGTCGGCGGCGACCTCCGGGTCCCGCATCATCCGCATCAGGTAGGCGAAGATCTCGTTCTGATGCTTGGCGAACAGCGTCTGGAGGAAGATCGCGGCCTCGTCGCGATCCCAGGTCCCGCTCATGGCGCGCCCGAACGCGCCCATCGGACCGGCGGCGCGCCCGAACGAGTCGCGCAGCTGGGAGACGGATCGCTCGATCGGCACGGACACTCCGACTGGGGATGTGGGAACCGCATGGGGCGGAGGCCGCACACGCTTGTCGGCCCAAAGACGCCTCCCCGGACGCGCATGTGACGTGGTCGCCTTCCGCCCCCCGGATCGATCACCCGGACCCACCCCCTTCTGCCTGGGCGCGACCGAGCAATTCCTCGACCGCATCCTCCGGCGAGACGGGATTCACGGGGAGCCCGGTTCCGAGTTCGAGACCGGCGATCTCACGGAGCCTGGGATGGATCTCCCAGTGCCAGTGATAGGTCCCGTCCACCTGTTCGCGGAGCGGCGCTGTATGCAGGACGAGGTTATACGGCGGACCGTCCAGGCTCGACGCGAGGCGTCCCAGGACCGCGCGCAAGGCCGCTGCCGTGGCCCGGATCTCCCTGGCGCCGGCGCGCGAGAAGTCCGCGTCGTGGTGGCGAGGCACGATCCAGATCTCGAATGCGGATCGTGAGGCGTATGGAGCGAACGCGACGCTGTCCGCGTCCTCCCAGACAAGCCGATCCGGCCGACGCACCTCGTCGCGGACCAGCCGGCAGAATGGGCACTCCCCTTCGCGGATGACAAAGCGCGCGGCGCCGCCCAGCTCCTCGGCGATCCGGTGCGGGATCTGGGGCAGGTCGTACAGGTCCAGGCACAGGTGGTTGGTCCGGGCACCCGCCTGGACGCCCCAGTTCTGGATGACGGTGAGGTACTCGGTCTGACCGTCGCTCCGTGCGGCGAGGAGCGCGTCCCGGGCGCCTGTCACGAGGGCCTCGACGAGCTCGATCGGGACGGCGTGCAGAGGGCGGTGCTCCTGCGGTGGTGCCACGACGGTCCGCCAGCTGCCGGTCGCCCGAGCCTGGGCGAGCGAAACCTGGGCCAGGCCAAGATCCCGGTCCAGCTCCCGGGCCTGGTCGTCCGTGCCGACGACGTGAAACGCGAAGTCCTTGAGCATCCGCGTGCGCACCCCGTCGCCCGCCGGGGTCGAGCAGTTGGCGCAGCCGAACATCCGATCGTCGACCGGCTCCGCGGCGCGCGCGAATCGATCGCGATGGAAGGCTCGATCCACGACCGTTGCCACCCACCAACCGGTGATCGGGTCCTTTCGCAGCTCGAACAGGCCGGCGGCCATGACCGTCAGCTGGCCCGCCGGAGGGGCGCATCGATGGCGCCTGCGAACGCCTCGGCAAACACCCAGCCCGCCTGCTCTACGGAAGCCGTCGTGGGCGAAGTCGCCTGGTCACCCCGCTCGCGCGCGATGGAGGTGGACACGACGCCCGGCATGCCGCA
>JACCVB010000338.1 GCA_013698385.1 Chloroflexota bacterium | reverse complement strand
GTGCCGAGAGCCAGGATCGAACTGGCGACACCGCGATTTTCAGTCGCGTGCTCTACCGACTGAGCTATCTCGGCCCGATGACCAACCAGGCACTGGCTGCCCGCCGGCGGTCCGCAGGATACCACGGGCCTTCGCGAGCGTGCCACCACCGGCCCGGGCCCCTCACGCGACATCAGGACCCCGTGAGGAGTCGCTCCGCGACTCGGAGACGGTGCGTCAAACGCTCGCGCCGGCCGTCCTGACGGTGCTTCGGCCACAGCTTCATCTGGGCATGCCAGACAGGTAGGAGCGATGCCAGCACGCCTCCGACCTGATGGATCCAGGGCGCCGTACCCTGACGTCGGATGGGGGGCAACCGATGCTCGATGCGCTGCAGCAGCGCCAACGGATCGTCGACGTGGAGGGCCATCCGCGCGGCATCGATGCCCAGCGGACCGATGTCCGCCATCTCCCAATCGACGAGACCGAGCCGCTGATCCGCAAGCTGCAGGACGTTGCCCGGGATCGGATCTCCATGCGTGGTCCCGACCAGGACGCCAGCCTCGGACGCCGTCACGGCAGCGACGACCCGCGCAAACTCGTCGGGACGGCGGATCGTGAGGTCCATGTCATCGATCATCTGGCGGAAGACGCCCGCATCGATACGCTCCACGGCGTGACGAAACGGACGGATCCTGATCGGTTCGTGCTGCCACAGGTCGACGATCCCGTCGGCTAGCCGTCCCGCGATGGCGTCCCACTGGTCCGGGCGGACCTCCTTCCCGTCGAGCAACGCCTCCGCGACCCAGGCATGGCGCAGCCGCCGGCCTCGCTCCAATTCATCGGGGATCGCCAGCCCTCCTGCTCCGGCCAGCCGACGGGCGATATCGGCGCCATGCAGCAGCCGAACTGCACGATGGAACCGCAATCGCCCATGCATCGCGACGGCGATGCCGGCCCCTAGGTAGAGCGCACGCAGTCGGATCCGCCGCGTCGGATTCCGGGAAACGAGGACCACGTCCGCTCGCACCTCCCGCGCGGTGAGCCGACCGAGTGCGCCGAGGGGGAACGGCACGTCGGTCGGATCCACGTCCAGGTGCACCGCGAGTCGGTCACGCACGGAGAGCTGCCGCGGTGGTCCGCCGACGCTCCGGAGCAACGCGCTCTGGGCCTCCACCGCGGCGACGAGCTGGAGGGCCTGGTCCATGACGCGGGAGTCATGGACCAGGCGCTCAGTGTCTGGCACGCCTACTCGAGCCCGGCCAGCGCCGCCGCATCGGCCGACCCGAGGGGCGGGTCGCCGGTCAACTGCCGGAGTCGGTTGATCCGGTCGATGATCGCCGGGTGGGTGGACATCAGACTGGTCGAGCGCTCCTCGAACTTTTTGATGGGGTTCGTGAAGTATATGTGCTGGGTGCCCCGGTTCGCGACCTCCAGGACCTCTGGATCTCCGGAGATCTTGGCTAGTGCCCGCTCCAGCCCGTACGGATTGCGCGTCAGCTCGATGGACGACGCGTCCGCCAGGTACTCGCGCTCGCGGCTGACCGCCATCTGGATGAATCGACTGATGAGCGGCGCCAGGATGGCCAGCACGATGGCGATGACGAACACGATGATCTGGGCGCCGCCGCCCCCGGAGTCCCGGTTACGGCTCCCCCGGCCTCCACCCCAGAAGGTGAAGCGCAGGAAGAAGTCGGCGAGGATCGCGATGGCACCGACCATCACCCCGACGACGAGGCTGAAGCGTATGTCCAGGTTGCGCACGTGCGCCAGCTCGTGACCGATGACCCCTTGCAGCTCCTCGCGGTCCAGCTTCTGCAGCAACCCGGTCGTGACCGCGATGGACGCGTGCTTCGGGTCGCGTCCGGTCGCGAACGCGTTGGGCGCCGTGTCGTCGATGAGGTGCACCCGTGGCATGGGGATGTTGGCGGCGATCGCCATCTCCCGGACCACGTTCATCAGCTGCGGTGCGTCGGCCTCGTTGACCTCCTTCGCGCCGCTCACCGAGAGGACGAGCGAATCACCGGCGAAGTACGTGCCGATCCCGGCCAGCCCCCCGAAACCGATCGCCGTCGCGGTCGTGATCACGCCCCCGGCGGGTTCGCCGAACGCCGCAAACCCGATCGCGAACCCGAGCAATCCCAGCAGCGCTACGACGAACGCGGCCATGAAGAACGAGTTCCGCTTGTTCGCGGAGACCTGGTCGTAGAAGGTGCTCCTGGCCACGATGCCTCCCGTGGGAGGTCGATCAGCTCAGGCTGAGGTCGACGTTCGGGACGTTCGCCGCTTCGGGCTCCGCGTCGAAGAAGTCACGCTTGGTGAAGCCGAGCGGGCCAGCCAGCAGGACGTTGGGGAACGTGGCGATCGCCGTGTTGTAGTCAAGCACGGTGGCGTTGTAGTGCTGGCGCGAGAACGAGATCTGATTCTCCGTGGTGGTGAGCTGCTCCTGCAGTTCCAGCACGTTCTGGTTCGCCTTGAGATCCGGGTAGTTCTCCACGACCGCGAACAGCGAGCGCAGCGTGCCGGTCAGCGCGTTCTCCGCGGCGGCCTGCTGGACGGGGCCCTGGGCTCCGGCCGAGACGGCGGCGGCGCGCGCATTCGTGACGTCGGTCAGGACCTTCTGCTCGAAGCCCATGTAGCCCTTGACCGCATTCACGAGGTTCGGGATGAGGTCGTGCCGGCGCTTGAGCTGGACCTCGATCTGGGCGAAGGCTTCGTCGATCCGCAGCCGCCGCTGGATCAGGCCGTTGTAGATCCCGATCAACAGGACGGCCAGGACGACGATGACCACGATGACGATGATGACCGTAGGGTCCATGCCTCTCCCCAAATCGACCGGCCCATCGCGGCCCGGCGAGCTGCCAGTCTACCAGCGACGTGGTGGGCGGTGAGGGACTCGAACCCCCGACATCCTCGGTGTAAACGAGGCGCTCTGACCGGACTGAGCTAACCGCCCCCGCCCGCACAGCATAGCGACGAGCGGAAATCGCCACGACCGCCCGAAGGCGGCCGTCAGACTTGCTTGAGCGTTGGTGCCCAGGCCGGGACTTGAACCCGGATGAGTTGCCTCATACGCCCCTCAAACGTACGCGTATACCAATTCCGCCACCTGGGCCCAGGTGTCGCCGCTCAGCGATCCGAGAGGAATGGTACCGAGGGAGGGACTCGAACCCACACGACCTTGCGGCCACTGGTACCTGAAACCAGCGCGTCTGCCATTCCGCCACCTCGGCACGGACCCGCTGTGACCGCTACCGGTCGACGGCGAGGCGCCATGTTAGCACATCCCAAAATCGATCCGAGGGGTCGGCGACGGGTCGCACGGCCGGTCCTTCGAGCGTGTTTCGGACCACGACGACCTCGTCCGGGAAGGCCAGCGGCAAGAGGTACCGGCCCTTCGCGAGTCGCACCTGCAGCGCCCGATAGGCCGCCCGGCGCTGGTCCGTGGTGCCCGGTGAACGAGCCGCCACCAGGAGCGCATCGAGGACGGGATCCTGCAGTCCGGCGACGTTCGAGCCACCGCTGACCGTCTGGCTGGACGCAAGCAGCGGATAGAGATCGGGGTCCAGCCCGACCGCGATGTCCGCCACCGCGACCTGGAACCCGCCCACGCCGACGCGCTCGCGGACGAACTCGCCGGGAGGCAGCGCCACGTGCTTCGCCTTCAGCCCGATCGCGGACCAATCCTGGACCACCTCCTCGGCTGCTGCGAACAGCGCCGGGTTGGCGAGCTCGTCCGGACTCAGGACCTCCAGGGTGAGCGCCTTGGTCGACTTCGGCAGGCGCCATGCGCCGCTCTTGGTGGTCCACCCGGCGGCCTTGAGAGCGGCGCGCGCCGCCTTTCGATCGAAGCGGACCGGCGGATCGGCCGACCCATCGAACCACGGAGAACCTGCCGGGATCGGACCGTTCGCCGGAGAGGCGGCACCCGCATAGGCCCGACCGATGAGGCCGACACGATCGATGGCCGCAAGGAGCGCCGTCCGCACCCTGGCGTCACGAAATTCGGGGTGATCAGCCCGAAGGTTCAGCACCACGGCGCTGAGGGTGGTCGCGGGATAGCGCAGCGCTCGGCTGCCAGGTAGCCGGCCAAGTTCGGCGGCCACCTGTGGCGCGACACCAAAGGCACCGTCCAGCGTCCCGTCCCGATAGTCGGCGGCGAGGTGGGCCGGGTCGCGATAGAAGCGGAACTCGATGCCAGGGAGATATGGCATGGGCCGCATGGAAGTGGCCGGCTCGAGGACCGCGGCCTGGTCCGTGAGCGAGACCAGGACGAACGGCCCGGATCCGACCGGCTTGCGTCCGAACGGATGCGCGGCAAGCTGGTCCAACGGCACGTCGGCGATCAGATGCGCTGGCGCAATCGGCTGGGTCAGTGCCTGGAGGAAGCCGGCCAGCGGGGTGGCCAGCGTGAACGCGACGACCCGAGCGGAGACCGCCCGGACGGTGACCTCACTCCAGGAACCGGCGGCCGGTCCTCGGTAGGCGGGATCCTGGAGGGTCCGGATCGTGAACGCCACATCCGTACTGGTGAGGGGCTCGCCGTCCTGCCAGCGGGCATCCTCACGGAGCTCCACGGTCCACGTGCGCCCACTGGCGTCCACGGACCAGCGCGTTGCCATGTCCGGCACGATCGTCCCATTCGGCCCGTTCCGGACGAGGCCGGCGAAGACTAGGGCGACGAGATCGCGATCCGACTGGTTCTGAGCGGTGAGCGGGCTCACGGAGACCGGCGCGCCCAAGACGCCTTCGACGTACGGACGCATCTGCGCTGATGGCGACGCCGAGGGTGAACCTGGGGCCGATGGACTCGGTCGGGCGTCGGCGGCGGTCTGAGCCTGAAGGGACGGGATGCCGATGGCACCGGCGACGAGGGCCAGCAGCAGGGTCAGGGTCCCGACGACGAAGGAATCGGTTCGGGTCATGCGTCTCCGAGCGGTGTGGCGCGGTCTGCGCCCGCGGCCGCGACTTGTCCGTCAGGCGGGCGTGACTGGCGCCAGCAGGTACGACGCCAGAGAGAAGACGACGAACAGGACGAGCAGGATGATCGTGAACTGCCACAGGCGGCGTTCCACGCCGCGCCGGCTGCGGTAGACGGCCGAATCGCCGCCGAAGGTGCCGGACAGGCCGGTACCGCGGGCCTGCAGCAGGATCGCGGCGATCAGCGCGATGCTGACGATGATCTGGCCGAACGCCAGGATGGGATTCACGGGTGTCAGTCCTCCGTTCGTGCGGCGGCAGATGCTACCACGGGCCACGACGCCCGGACCTCGAGGAGGGACCCGCCGGTCATCCCGTCCCAGCGTGGCAGTCCGGCCACCTCGAGCAGCGTCGGGGCGACATCGGCCAAGACACCGTCGCGCAGGGTCCGTCCGGCCACAGCCTTCCCCATCAGCAGCAGGGGGACCGGGTTCAGCGAATGGGCCGTCAGCGGGCGCCCCGCCGCGTCACGCATCTCATCCGCGTTGCCGTGATCCGCGGTGATCGCGAGCAGGGCCCCGGCACCATCCGGTTCGCGCGCCTCGGCAGCCTCGATCGCATCCACGATCCGGCGCAGGCAGGCGTCGATCGCCTCGAGCGCCAAGACCGTGGCGTCCCACTGCCCCGTGTGGCCGACCATGTCCGGGTTCGCGTAGTTCGCGACGATGAAGTCGTAGCGATCCGACTCGATCGCCTGGACGAGGACGTCGGTCACGCCGGGGGCGGACATCGCCGGCGTCAGATCGTAGGTGGCCACACCGGGGCTCGGGATCAGGCGGCGATCCTCGCCAGGCCAGGCGGCCTCGACGCCGCCGTTGAAGAAGTACGTCACGTGAGCGTACTTCTCGGTCTCGGCGACATGGAACTGGCGCCAGCCGGCCTCGCTGAGTGCCTGCGCCAGGGATCGGGCGGTCTCGAGTGGGAACGCGACCTCGACGGGCAAGCCGGCCTCGTACCCGGTCATCGTCACGACCAGCAGGTCGCCCGGCGGGGGTCGGCCCTCGGGCGAGGCGCGGTCGAAGCCGGCAAAGGCCGGGCCATCCGTGAGGGCGTGGACGAGCTGGCGAGCGCGATCTGCGCGGAAATTCGCGTGGATGAGCGGCTCGCCGTCGAGGATGCCGACATCGACGCGCTCGGTGCCGTTGCCGCCGTCAGCACCGTCGATCACGGTCGGGCTCACGAACTCATCGGTCTCGCCGCGTTCCGCGGCGACGTCGATCGCCTCGACGGCGGACGCGGCGTGGGCCCCGGCGCCGTGCACGATGGCGTCGTAGCCGCGCTCCACGCGATCCCAGCGCCCGTCGCGGTCCATCGCGAAGTAGCGGCCTCCGACCGTCGCGATGCGGGCATCAGGATGGAGGGCCCCGATGCGCGCCTCGAGATCGACCAGGAAGTCTCGGCCGGACGAGGGCGGCGTGTCGCGGCCGTCGAGGAGGGCATGCAGGCGCACCCGGGGCACGCCCCGCCGGGCGGCCATCTCGACCAGACCCAGGAGATGAGCGTCGTGAGCGTGCACCCCGCCCGGCCCGATGAGCCCCACGATGTGCAGCACGCCTCGTCCCGCCAGCGCCCGATCGCAGGCCGCGATGAGGGCCGGTCGCTCGAAGAACGAACCGTCGCCGATGGCCGCGTCGATCCGCGGCAGATCCTGGAGGAGGGGCCGGCCCGCGCCGAGATTGAGGTGACCGACCTCCGAGTTGCCCATCTGCCCGACGGGCAGACCGACGGCCGCCTCGGACGCGCCCAGGACGGCGTGCGGCCATGCGGCAAGGAGCCCCCGCCAGTTCGGCATCCGTGCAGCCGAGATCGCATCGCCGGCGGGGTGTGTCGCGATCCCGAACCCGTCCAGCACGACGAGCACGATCGGTCGAGGCCGGCCCGGCGATCGATTCAGGGGACGAGGCCTCGGCCCTGCGCGGTCAGCCCGGCCCGAGCGACGATTCCGGCCATCTCGTCCGGCTTGAGCGACGCGCCGCCCACGAGCGCCCCATCGATCCCGGGTTCGGCCAGGAACTCCCCGATGTTCACCGAGGTGACGCTGCCGCCGTAGAGCACGGACGTCGACTCGCCGTCCTCGGCCAGACCGGCCGTGGCGAGCCCCGCCCGGATCGCCGCCGCCATCCTGGCCGCGTCCGCGCCGCTGGCATTCCGCCCGGTACCGATCGCCCAGACGGGCTCGTAGGCGATCACCAGGCCACCACCGCGCAGACTCGCGGGGTCGTGACCGGCCAGGGCACCGGCGAGCTGTTGCCGGACGACGGCCTCCTGCCGACCCGCCTCGCGCTCCTCCAGTCGCTCGCCGACGCACAGGATCGGGCGAAGGCCCGCGTCCAGCGCTCGCCCCAGCTTTCGACCGATCAGCGCATCCGTCTCGCCGGCATCGCGTCGCCGCTCCGAATGGCCGAGGATGACCCACGTCGCGAGGCCGACCAGCATGGGCGCGGAGATCTCGCCGGTGAAGGCCCCGGCCAGTTCGTGATGCACGGTCTGGGCGCCAACGGAGACGGACGGGTCGACCGCGGCCAGGGACTCGCGGACGACGGCCAGGCACACGAATGGCGGGCAGATCACCCGGGCCACGCCCGCGATCCTGGTCCGGGCCGCGATCACCCTCGCAAGCTCGCCCGCGTCGGTTGGCGTCGTGTGCATCTTCCAATTCGCGGCGACGATCACATCACGCATGGAGGCCCATGATGCCAGAGGGCTCCCCGTGCGACGCTTCGAGCGCCGACTCGGGCGGCGATGGCTCGGTCTCGGACAGGCGCTCCATCCGATCGAACGCGCGCTGCACGGCGGATCGATGGAGCTCGAGGCGCTCGGCAAGTTCCGCGAGGGTCGCTTCCGGGGTCTCGCGCCGGGCATCGGCCACGAGGCGGACGACGTAGGGCTGTCCGGCCAACCGCCCGTCGGCTTCGATGACGGCAATCGCGTCCAGCTGCCGGCCGGCTGCGGCGACAGCCCGCTGCAGATTGGCCGACTCGGCATTGAGGACCCGGTTCAGTTCGCCGCGCAACGCCCTCGACACCTGGCGGGCCTCCAGTTCCAGAAGCGCGCCGGACGCGCCGATCCGGCGCAGGAAGGTGCCGATGGCCTCGCCGCTCTTCCAGGTGACGACGCCGCGTCCCCGGCGCACCCGCCACGAGGCCGGCAGCTCGACCTCCCGAAGACGGGCCGCGAGGTCTTCGGCCTGGTCCGGCGCGACGACGAACTCCAGGTGGGTGCGGCCGCCGGCCAGGCTGAGCGAACCGCGCGCCAGGAACCGGCCGCGCAGCCAAGCCGTGCGGCAGTGGTCCGCCGCGGTCGCCCACGCGAACGGGGCGCCGACGGATCCTTCCGCTGCTCGCCGGAGCCGAACGGCCAGCCGGGCCACGGCCGGTTCGCGTGCCCCAACGGGCGGCCCGAGTCCGTCTGCCTCGGCGATCCGGTCGCACGGCCGCGCGGGATCGATCGCGGCCAGCTCCGCCCGAAGGGCGGCGACCAGGTCCCGTTCCGTGCGGGTCATCGGGGGCGGGTCATGCGTGACGACTCAAGCCGTCTGGCCGAACGCCCGCCGTCGACCGCCGGACTCGGCCTCATACACCCGCATGACGGCTGCGGCCAGCCGGGCGGGGTCGTGGTGATGGGCGAACCCGGGGTCGACGACGTCCTCCACGACCAGCCGCGGCGTCGGTCGGAG
The DNA here is from genome assembly GCA_013698385.1 of Chloroflexota bacterium. Lineage (GTDB taxonomy): Bacteria > Chloroflexota > Limnocylindria > Limnocylindrales > CSP1-4 > SPCO01. The sequence continues at coordinate 7,161 of JACCVB010000338.1, read as the reverse complement.
GTTCGGCGGCCAGCGCAGGCGGACCGAGTCGGCCACTCGATCGGCCGGCGTGCCGGCGTCAAGGCGATCGTTCGCGAGGACCACATCGATGAGCCCGGGCGCGGTATGGGCGATCAACGTCTCGACGTGCGCGGCGAGATCGAAGCCCGCGGTCTCGCCTTCCTGCGTGGCCACGTTACAGACATACAGGCTCGGCGCCGTCGCGCGCAGGACCGCATCCCGCAATCCGGGGAGGAGCAGACTCGGCAACAGGCTCGTATACAGGCTGCCCGGGCCGATCACGATGAGGTCCGCTTGAGCGATCGCCTCGAGCGCATCCGCGGAGGGCTGCACGTCGGCCGGGGTCAACCAGATCTGCTCGATCGATGGCGTGTGCATGATCCGCGATTGGCCGTCCACGACGGCGCCGCCGTGCACCCGGGCGTGGAGGGTCAGTGGCGTGGCGGTGACCGGCACGACCCGACCTCGGACCGCGAGGATCCGGTTGATCTGGCGGACCCCTTCCTCGAAATCGCCGCCTTCCAGCGCGGTCATCGCCGCCAGCAGCAGGTTGCCCACGGCATGGCCGCCGACACCAGCGCCGTCGGCCGCGCCGGCATCGATCGGGAAGCGGTACTGGAGGAGGTCGCTCATCAGCGGTTCTGCGTCGGCCAGGGCCGCGATGCAATTGCGGATGTCGCCGACGGGCGGGATGCCCAGCTCGTCGCGGAGCATGCCCGAGGAGCCGCCGTCATCGGCCACGGTCACGACCGCCGTCAAGTTGCCGGTCTGCTCCTTCAGGCCGCGGAGCAGGGTGGAAAGGCCCGTCCCGCCCCCGATGGTCACGATCCGCGGACCACGGGCGAGGAATCGCTTCTGGTAGAGAAGGTCGACGAGGGGCCGGTCCGCGTCCGCGGAACGGAGCGGGTCGGTCATCACCCGCAGAACGCGATAGCCGCCGACCAGGACGAGTCCGACCCCCACCAGGCCGACGATCGCGCCGCGCCACGGGTACGGCAGGAACTGGAGGGTCGCGATGTCGATGACCGACCCTGCGAGCCCGCCAGGATCGAGGTCCCGAGTCGCCTGGCGGAGGATGTGCGCGAGTGCAAGGGCCAGCAGCGACAGGCCGATGAAGAGCACGAGGACCCAGCGCTTCACGCCGATCCCAAGCGTCAGCCAGCGCCGCAGGTTCACGTTCGGTCGAGCTCGCGATGGAAGACGGCGACCGGCCCGAGATCCTGCTCGCGCAGCCATGCGGCGAGGGCCTCGGTGATCGCGATCGAGCGGTGATACCCGCCCGTGCAGCCGATCGCGATCGTCAGCCGGGTCTTGCCCTCGCCGACATAGGCGGGCACGGTGAAGCCCAGGAAGTCGTGCAGGAACGCCAGGAACCGCTGAGTGATGGGCTGACCGAGGACATAGTCCTGGACGGGTTCGGTGAGACCGGAATGGGCGCGCAACTCCGGGATGTAGAACGGGTTCTGCATGAATCGCACGTCGAACACGAGGTCGGCCTCCAGCGGCACGCCGTACTTGAAGCCGAAGCTGATCATCTGGATGGCCAGTTGATCCGCCCGGGCGGTCGTCGCGACCTGGGCGAACAATCGTTCACGCAGCTGGCGCAGGGACAGATCCGAGGTGTCGATGATGACGTCCGCTTCCCGTCGGATCGGCTCCAGTAGCCGGCGCTCGCGGGCGATCGAGCTCGCGACGCCCTCACCATCCCCCAGCGGATGGCGGTGCCGCGTCTCGCTATAACGCCGGATGATGATGTCATCGCGGGCCTCCAGGAAGACGATCCGGGGCACGATCCCGCGTCCCTCCAGTGCCTCACGCATGGCCGCCAGGGCGACCGGTGCGTCACCGGCCCGGATATCGACCACGACCGCGACGCGGGCGAACCTCTGCCGATCATCCGAGACCATCTCGGCAAGGCCGGTCAGAAGCTCCCCGGGCAGGTTGTCCACGACCGTGTACCCGAGGTCCTCGAATAGCTTCGCTGCCGCAGTCTTGCCGCCCCCGGACAGGCCGGTCAGGATCACGACGGTCTGATCCGCGCTGCCGCCGCTCGCGTCAGCCACCGCTGTCGGCCGCTCCGGCCGCCTGGTCACCGACCGCCGCGCCGGATGAACAGGACCGTCAGCTCGAACAGGATGTACATCGTGCCGCCAAGGACGAGCGGGCTGACGAGGTCGCCGCCAGGCGTCGCGATGGCGGCGAAGATGGAGATCCCCAGGATCACGTATCGGCGCGACGATCGGAGTCGTTCCGAGGTGAGGATGCCCACCCGGGACAGCCCGACGAGCAGGATCGGGAACTCCATCACGAGGCCGAACGCGAGGAACATCGTCGTCACGAAATCGAAGAACGGCCCGGCAGCGATGTCGGCGACGAGGACGTTGTCCGTGAAGCTGAGAAGGAACGCCATCGCGAACGGCAGGACGATGTACGCGATGGCCACGCCCAGCGCGAAGAAGAGGAGCGCCAGCGGGATCCACGGCCTGACCGTCCGCCGCTCCGCCGGGGTCAGCCCAGGGGCGATGAATGCCCAGACCTGGTAAAGCAGGACCGGCATGGCCAGGATGATCCCGACCACGACTGCGATCTTGACCTGGATGACGAACGCGTCGCCCGGGCCCAGGACCTGCACCCTCCCTGTGGGCAGGATGGAGATGAGGAAGTTGCGGATGCTGGTCGCGAAGTAGAACCCGACGGCGGACCCGATCGCGACGGCCAGGACGGAGCGAAAGAGACGGGTCCGCAGCTCCCCAAGGTGGTCGACCAGGGACATGATCGAGCCGTCGCCCGGCGATGCGGCCGGCGGCGTCTGGGGGGTCGGCGGTACCGGCGACGGTTCGGGGGTCACGGGGACGCCGGTCACGGCGTCGCGCAGGGCGTCGGTCGCGTCGGCCATCGAGGACGGAGCGCGCCCGGCTAGCGAGTGCCGGGCGTCGGCTCGTTGGACGGCGCGTGGGCCACCGGCGTCTGGGTGACCGTGTCGCTCGGGGCGGCAGGGTCGCTGATCAGGTCACCGGGCGTGGGCACGACCGCGGGGTTGGGCGGCAGGCTCGCCTGCGCGACCGGCGTGCTGGGTGCGGTGTACGGCAGTGGCGAAGTGTCCACCTTGACGGCCTCTTGCACGTCCGTAGACGCCTTGCGGAATTCGCGGATGCTCTTGCCGAGAGCCGCTCCGACATCCGGAAGCTTGCCCGGGCCAAGGATCAGCAGCGCGATGACCAGGATGATGACGAGTTCCAGGGGTCCAGGTGTCGGCATGGTGGATCAGCTCCTCGAGGGTCCGTGGGGCGAGGTCAGGGTAGCACAGGAAGTCGGGCCGCCCACGCACGTGCGGCGTCCGCGGCGCGCTCGAACGGGTCGCCCGGACCGGGCTGGATGGCGGCTTCGGCGATCCCGCGCGAGACGTTGACCAGGAGGCCGCCGCCTGGCCACTCCGCCGCCTCGCCCGAGGTCACCGGTCCGGCCGCAAGGACCGGGGCGATCACGCCGCCCTGGGCACCGACGCCCGGCACCAGGAATGGCAGCCCAGGGGCGATGGCCCGGATCGCGGCGAGTTCCTCGGGTGCCGTCGCCCCGACGACCAACCCGACCGTGCCGCCCGGGCCCCACGTCGCGACCCGTCGGGCCACACGCTCGTGGAGTCGCTCGGCAGGGGCACCGTCCTCTTGATCGGCGGCGACGAGCAGGTCCTGCAACTCACCAGCGCCCGGATTGGACGTCCGGCAGAGGAGGTAGGCAAACCGGTCCGGGCGCACCAGGAGGGGCTCGACGGCCTCCGCGCCGAGGTACGGGTTGACGGTCACCGCGTCCGCGCCAAGGGCGTCGAACAACGCGATCGCCTGCCGGGCCGCGGTCGAACCGATGTCGCCGCGCTTGGCGTCGGCGATGACGAGCAGGTCCGCCGGCACCCGACCTCGAAGCCGCTCGAGTGCGGCCATCCCGGCCGAGCCGTAGACCTCGAAAAAGGCGAGGTTCGGCTTCACGGCGGCAGCATGGGGCGCGGCCGCCTCGATCAACAGCTCGACGAATCGCTCCAGCCCGGCGAGATCGCCACGGAACCCTTCCGGCAGCGCGGCGAAATCAGGATCCAGGCCCAGGCACAGGACCGTGCCCGTGGATCGTGAGCGTGCGGCGAGCCGCGTCAGGTAGGTCGCGGCCGGCATCACGGACCCGTCAGGGCGCGATGCTCCCACTGGGAGTCGCTCTGGGCGGGCCGGTGCCGGAGGGTTCGGGCGCGGACGTCGGCAGCGGCGGCAGCTTGTCGGCCGGAATGAACCAGTCCGGCTTGGAAGCGGGCTCCAGTCCCGAGACCTCGGTCAGGTCGATCGTCTCCTTCACGGTCCACCGGGGCGCCGCGCCGTCGAGGCGCGCCAGCTTCAGGTCCACGGTCTGGCCGGAGAGGTGCAGGAAGGCGATGCCGTCACCCGCCGGCGACCAGGTCGGGGCCCACGAGGCGCCGTCGTCCGTGACTCGCAGCAGTTCTACTCCGGTCCCCCCGTCGAGGATCACGACGTCGGTCCCGAACGCTGAGGTCCGGGTCGCGGCCACGTACCGGCCATCCCGCGAGTACGCGGGATACAGGTAGCCGGCGCTGGTCAGCGCCCGCGCCGTCGCGCGGGCGACGTTGTAGCGCATGATCACCGGCGCGCCGCGCGACCCGTCCCGACCGTTCCGAACGTACAGCAGGAACTGTCCGTCCGGGCGCCATTCCGGATCCTGGTGGCCAAGGACGCCGTTCGTCTCCATCTTCGCGTTCCGCAGCTTGCCCGTGGCGGTATCGAGGAACTGGAGCACGACCGTATTGGTGTCCGGGTTCGGGGCGTCGGACATCAGGGCCACGGTCTTGCCATCCGGCGACAGCGCGGGTTGTCGGAGCCAGTAGGCGTAGGTATCGCTTCCTCGGCTGAACTTGCCGCTGGCGAGCAGCTCTGGCTGGGCGCCGCCGTCCGCCCGGACGCGCATCACCTGTGGCACGTCGAGGACATAGGCCCGCGAGACACCTTTGACCGGCCAGCGGCCCTGCTCCCTGAGCGTCTGGATGTAGTAGATCCACTGCCCGTCGAGCGACCAGGACGGCATCGAGTCCTTGCCGCTGTTCGTGAGCTGCTTGGCCGAGTCGTTCGTCTGGACCCAGATGTTGCCGCCCTTCGCGTACACGATCGATCCGTCGAATTTCGCATCCTGGGGCACGACCACGACGTTCGAGGGAGCCGCGGTCCGGGCCGGACCGGTAACCCCCCCAGCGGACCCCGGCCCGCCGGTATTGCTGCCGCCTATGCCGAAGGGCACGGCACCCTGGAGCAGGCTCAGCGTGACGATGCCGACCAGCACGAGACCGACCACGGCGCCGATCGGGGCGATCCATGAGGCGACCGGCCCGAGCCCGTACGGATCGCCGGCGCGGGGTGGTCGCTGGTCGGCGGCTCGCGTCATGTGGCGACACCAGCCAGCGCGACCGGCGCGACTGGATGCAGGGACGTGGCGGACGTCGGCAGGCCCAGGATCGCAGCGGCCTCGGGGTGGGAACCGGTCCTTGCCACGTCGCGGACCTCGAGCTGGAGGGACTCGAACCCCCCGAAACGGCGGCTCGTGACCCGCGCGACGACGTCCACCACGTCCCCCGCCCGAACGACCTCGGCCAGGTCGGACCGGCCGAAGGCGATGCCGTCGAGGACATCCCGGTCCCGCCGCAGGGTCATCGAGGTATGCCCGGTCCCGGCCGCCCGGACGCGCATGACGGTCAGACCAAGGATCGCCACGAGGGGCTCGGGATTGCCGGGGCCGTACGGCGCCAGCGAGGCTAGTTCGCGGTGCAGCGCGTAGTCCACACCGAGCGCGGGGAGCGCGACATCGATCGCGAGCGACGCGCGCGGATCCGCCGGCACGCTCACCGCCGCCAGGGCATCGAACCGCTCGATGAAGGCATCCCAGCGATCCGCCGGCAGCTCGAACCCGGCCGCGCCAGCGTGGCCACCGTGACGGACGAACAGGTCCGCGCAGGTCTCCAGCGCGGCGCCCAGGTCCATCGAACCGTCACTGCGGCACGACGCACGGATCATGTCCCCGACCTCGGCGCCCACGATCGCAGGCCGCGATCGATCCTCCACGAGGCGTGACGCCACGAGCCCCACGATCCCGACGGACCACGGCCCACGTACGAACGTCGCGGAGCGCTGGGGACTCGCCTGGAGCAACGCCCGAGCCTCCGCGATCGCCGTCGCCATCAGGTCGCGCCGGGTCTCGTTGGCCGTCTCCAGGGCGGTCGCCCGCTCCGCGGCCTCTTCCAGGTCCTCGCTCAGGAGCAGGCGAGCGGCCTCCATCGCCTCCCCGATCCGCCCGGCGGCGTTAAGCCGCGGCGCGATCGCAAACGAGATCGTGTCGAGATCCACGTCGGCCGGGGCGACGCGCGCCCGGGCAAGCAGGGCGGCGACGCCGGGCCGAGGGTCGTTCCGCAGTCGCTTCAGGCCCAGCCGCGCGATCGCCCGGTTCTCCCCGACGATCGGCGCCACATCTGCGACCGTCCCGATCGTCGCCAGGTCCGCGAGGTCAAGGGCCACCCGCTCCCCATCCGGAGTGCCCCGGAGCAGCAACTGCGCGACCTTGAAGGCCACGCCGCTGCCGGCCAGCCGACGGTCCGGGTAGCGCGAGTCTGCCCGCTGCGGGTTGACCACGGCGAAGGCCGGCGGCAGGCCAGGCGGGACGCGATGGTGATCCGTGACGATGACATCGATCCCGCGGGTGGCGGCCTCGGCGATCTCGATCGCGCTGCTCGTTCCGCAGTCCACGGTGACGATCAAGGTCGCCCCGAGCGATCCGGCCGCGTCCAGGGCGGCGAGCGACAGGCCGTGGCCCTCGTCCAGGCGGCTGGGCACGTAGGGCTCCACCGTGAGGCCGAACCGCCGGAATGCGATGACCAGGATGGCCAGGCCGTCCAGACCGTCCGCGTCGAAATCGCCGAACACGAGGACCGTTTCGCCGGCTTCGCGCGCTCGGTGCAGCCGCTCCAGCAGCCGGTCTGCGTCCGGCAGCAACGTCGGGTCGTGCAGGCCATCAAGGGGATCGGCGAACCAGGCGTCCAGCTCGGCCGGGAGTGTCACGCCGCGACGGGCCAGCAGGCTCGCCATCCGTGACCCGAGACCGCGCGTTTCGGCGGCCGCCGCG
>JACCVB010000291.1 GCA_013698385.1 Chloroflexota bacterium | reverse complement strand
GGCCCCCGACCCGCTATCCTCCATCCGATGGACCCGACTGCCAGCCGCTCTCCCGCGCCACGAGCCGAACGGCGGCGCCTGTCCCATGTCGATCGCAGCGGTCGGCCGCGGATGGTCGACGTCTCAGCCAAGCCCGTCACCGCCCGTCGCGCTGTCGCCGAGGCGACGGTCTCGCTCTCGCCGATGACGATGAGCCTGGTCATCGATGGCGGCGGAACGAAGGGTGACGTCCTCGCGGTCGCCGAGCTCGCGGGCGTCATGGGCGGCAAGCGCACGAGCGAGCTGATCCCGCTGTGTCATCCGCTTGCGCTGACCGACCTCCAGGTGTCGATCACGCCGGATCGCGCGGCAGGCGTGCTGCGCATCCGGGCGGAGGCCGCCACGACCGGCCAGACCGGGGTGGAGATGGAGGCGATGACCGCGGCATCGGTCGCGGCCCTGACCGTGTATGACATGGTCAAGGGCGCCGAACGCGGCGTGGAGATCGGGGCCGTCCGACTGCTGGCAAAGAGCGGCGGCAAGAGCGGCGACTGGTCGCGAACTCCGAGCGACGCGCCGACCGGCGGCGATGGCGTCAGACCGGGCGATCGCGCGGCAGGACGGATCACGAAGCGGCCGATGGGTCGCCCGACCTCGGGGCACAAGCGCGGCTGATGAGGCGCGCGTTCGTGCTGACCGTCAGCGACGGCGTGGCCGCGGGGACCCGCGGTGACGCGTCCGGCGACGGCGTCGCCGAGCGACTCGAAGGCCTCGGTTACGCGGTCGAGCGGAGCGTCGCCCCGGATGAAGTCCCGGCGATCCAGGATGCCCTGCGTGGTGCCGTCGAGCGCGGCCATGAACTCATCCTGACGACCGGCGGGACCGGGCTCACGCCGCGCGACGTCACCCCGCAGGCCACGGCGGCCGTGATCGACCTCGACGTCCCGGGGCTGGCCGAGGCGATGCGCGCAGCGGGCCGCGCGTCGACACCGTTCGCCGACCTGTCACGCGGCGTCGTCGGCGTCGCCGGTCGATCGCTCGTGATCAACCTGCCGGGCAGTCCGAAGGGCGCCCTCGAGTCCCTGGCTGCCGTCGAGCCGGTCCTGGAACACGCGCTCGCGACGCTCGCGGGGCCCTTCGACCACGATGCGACAGGCTGACCGGGCGTGACGCTGTTCGGGCCGTTCGTCGAGGTGCCGCTCTACCCGCTCGTCTTCCCGCTCTTCTACGGGGCGGTCGGGTTCTTCGCCCTGGTCATGGCCCGCCACCTGCGGATCTTCGCGGCCGTGCGTACCGGCGGCCCGAGTCCGTTCGCGGACATCCCGGCGCGATTCGTGGGACTCGTCCGGTATGGCTTCATCCAGACCAAGATGTTCAAGGATCCGCGAGCCGGATTGATGCACGCCGGCATCTTCTGGGGCTTCATCCTGCTCACGATCGGGACGGCCAACGTCGTTACCGGCGGGATCATCGAGCAGGTGGCGTCGATCCCGTTCGACGGCCTGGTCTGGACGTTGATCAGCGCGATGCAGAACATCGTGGCGGTCATCGTGCTCGGCTCGATCGGCTGGGCCTTCTATCGACGCCTGGTGACCAAGCCGGCGCGCCTGACGCTCAACCGAGACGCCCTGGTCATCCTGTCCATGATCGGTGGCGTCGTCGGGACGGAGCTGCTTGCCGAGGTCTTCGAGTTCGCCCGGTTCGGCGATCAGCCCGGGGCGTTCGTGTCGGCCGTCGTCGCCGGTCCACTTCGATCGTTCGTCGAGCCGGGCGCGCTCGAGGTCGCCTTCGTCGGCCTGTGGTGGACGCATATCGCGCTGGTCGCCGCGTTCCTGGCGTACCTGCCGTTCAGCAAGCACCTCCACATCGCCACCAGCTTCCCGAACATCTGGTACCGAAAGCTCGCCCCGCGCGGCGAGCTGCCGGCGCTCGATATCGAGGACGAGCACGCGACGTTCGGCCTCAAGACGCTCCAGGACCTCGGCTGGAAGGACCTGCTCGACGGCTTCACCTGCACCGAATGCGGTCGCTGCCAGGAAGCCTGCCCGGCCTGGAACACGGGCAAGCCGCTCAACCCCAAGACCTTCATCATGGGCATCCGCGACATGTCCGTGGACGCCGAGCATGGGATCGACATCATCCCGAACTCGCCGATCGTGCGCGAGGTCTACGGCCTGGATGACACCTCGCCCTCGGCGGGGGCGCTCGCTGCGCCGATCGTCGATACGGCCATCCCGTATGACGCCGTCTGGGATTGCGTCACGTGCGGGGCTTGCGTAGAGGCCTGTCCGGTCCTGATCGAGCACGTGGACAAGATCGTGGGCCTGCGCCGAAACCTCGTGCTGGAGGAGTCGCGCTTCCCGCCTGAGCTCACCGGTGCATTCCGGGCGATGGAGGGCCAGGGCAATCCGTGGGGCCAGCCCGCCTCGACCCGCCTCGACTGGGCGAAGCCGCTGCCGTTCGAGGTTCGGACCGTCGCGTCCGTCGCGAGCGCCGGGGAGCTGGACGGACTCGAGGTGTTGTACTGGGTCGGGTGCGCGGCGGCGTTCGACCCGCGCAATCAGAAGGTCGCACGAGCCGTGGCGACCTGCCTGCACGCGGCGGACGTCTCGTTCGCGGTCCTGGGCCAGGAGGAATCGTGCACGGGCGACCCGGCCCGGCGGATGGGCAACGACTACGTCTTTCAGATCCTCGCGTCCTCCGGGTTCGAGTCGCTCGAGAGATTCGGGATGGGGGATCTCACGTTGGTCACGGCCTGGGCGCACTGGTTCATCTCGATAGGTATT
>JACCVB010000286.1 GCA_013698385.1 Chloroflexota bacterium | reverse complement strand
AGGTCCGGTGTCTCGGCCGGGCTGGGCAGGTCCCAGGCCCAGGTGTGCAGCCGTCGCAGGAGCCGCCGGCCGGTCAGATCCAGGTGGATCGGCGTGATCGCGATGCGCCGGTTGATGACCGCGTGGTAATCCGTCCCGGGCACGGCGAGGCCCGATGGCGGTGGTCCGCCGATCCAGAAATAGGGGATGCCGCGCGGGTCCAGCCGCTCCACGAGCTCGTCCGAGTAGACCCGCCGGCCCAACCTCGTCACTTCGATGCCGTCGCATTCCGCGAGCGTGACCGCGGGCACGTTGACGTTGACCAGTTCACCCCGTGACAGGCCCTGTTCCAGGATGTTGCGGGCCACGATGGTGGCGGCCACGCCGGCCAGCGCGAAGTCGGGATGCTCGTAGTACTCCTGCGAGATCGCGAAGGCCGGGCAGTTGTTGATGACCGCCTCCATCGCCGCGCTGACCGTGCCCGAGTAGGTGATGTCATCGCCCAGGTTCGCGCCGTAGTTGATGCCGGCCGCCACGAGGTCGAAGCCGCGATCGAAATAGCCCAGGAAGGCCAGGCTGACGGCGTCCGTGGGTGAGCCGTCCACCGAATACGCCTGCGAGCCGTCGGCCAGGATGCGTTCCCGGACGCGCAGGGGGCGCATCAGCGTCTTCTGGTGACCGACTGCGCTCTGGTTCGTGTCCGGCGCGACGACCGTCACGTCGCCGATCGGCTCGAGCGCCTGCTTGAGGGCGAGCAGCCCGCGCGATTCGACTCCGTCGTCGTTGGTCACGAGGATGCGCGGCCGGCTCGTCCACTGCGGGACCGGGCGGGCCGGCGTGCGCAATGCCCGGGGACGGGCACGGGCCGCGCCACCGGCCAGCGGTTCGCCGCGCTCCATGTCCACATCGCGACGTTCGGAGCGAGCTCGCTCGCGGGTCATGTCCGGGACTTCGCGTCGATCCTCGCTCATGGTCAGGGCCGTCCCTCTGGCATGGTCCGGGCATCAGGGGCGTCGTCAGGCACGTCCTCGGCCTGGCCCGGGGTGGGTTCGCGCGGCACGTGCACGGTCCGGCCTTCGCGCTCGCTCAGGCGCCGCGCCGCCCGCCCGGCCACGGACCGATCGCCCGTCGAGCGATGCAGGAAATGGAAGAAATAGGCCGAGGCGACGGCCGCGATGGGGATGCCGAAGATGGCGCCCGGGATCCCGGCGACGCGCGAGCCGACGAGCACGGATCCCAGGACGACGATCGGGTGGATCCCGATCGCGCCCTGCATGATCCGAGGCTGCAGGATGTTCATCACCACGAACCAGCCGACCATCATCAATACGAAGGCGGGAAGGACCTGGGCCGGTGTGAAGATCAGGGCGACGATCACCGGCGGTGCCCAGGACACGAACGGACCGAAGAAAGGGATCGCCTGGAGCAGACCCGCCGAGACGGAGGTCAAGGCGACGAGCGGCAGTCCAAGGAAGAGGTTGGTGCCCAGGCCGACCAAGAAATAGATGATGCCCAGGAGCGCCTGCCCGCGCAGGAAGCCCCCGAACGATCGAGCCACCGACTCCTGCAGCAGGTGCGCCTCGTCGGCGTATGCCGGTGGAACGAGTCGGAGCAGGAAGGCCATGATCGGGTCGCGGTCAACGACCATGTAGATCGACAGCAGGAACACGATGAGCATCGTGCCCACGGCCGCGACGCTCGCCACCGCGATCGACTGGAGCGGCGTGATCAAGGCGCCCGCCACGTCGTCGAGATTGTCGAGGATCCCGAGTAGCTGCGCGGACAGGTCGATCTGACCGAGACCGATCGAATCCAGCCAGCCCTGGAAGGGCGCGACGATCGTCGGGGCGTCCTCCCGGATCGTCGGGAGGGAGGCCACGAGCTGGCTGATCGAGGTCGCCAGCGCCTGGGCCACGAGGATGCCGATGAAGCCCAGCACGAGGACGATGACGGTGTACACGACGACCGTCGCGATGACCCGTGGCAGGCCCGGGATGGAGCCCGCGATACGGGTCACGAGCGGGCTGACGATGAACGCGAGGAGCCAGGCCAGGAAGAACGCGAGCAGGATGTCGCCGAAGTAGAAGATGGCCCCCGCGACCTGGCCGATGGCGACGAAGAACAGGACGACCGTCCCGAGCACCAGGAGCGCGTCCACCCAGCGGCGCATCCGGCGGTCGAAGCCGCGGTGGTCCATCATCGGCAGCGCCTCAGCGAAGACCCATCTTCTCGCGGACTTCGGTCATCGTGGCCTGGGCCATCGGGCGGATCCGCTCGGCGCCGTCGGCCAGGATCCGGTCCACGCCGTCCGGGTCGTCCATCAGCTCGGCATAGCGGGCGCGCGGTTCGGCGTAGTGCTCGAGGATCCGAGCGAGGAGCAGCTTCTTCGTGTCCACGCAGCCGGTCCGGGCCGTCCGCTCGCCCTCCCAGATGCGCTCGAAGTCGGCGCTGTACGGGCGATGGAGCTGGCACACGTTGCAGACCTCGGGGCGCCCGGGGTCCGTGCGCAGGATGCGCTGGGTGTCGGTCACCATGGACATGATCTGCTTTCGCAGGACGTCTTCGGGCGCGAAGATATCGATCGTGTTGCCGATGGACTTGCTCATCTTGCGGATCCCGTCCGTGCCGAGGACGATGGGCGACTCGGTGTGCACCGCGAGCGGCTCCGGGAAGGTGTCGCCGTAGCGGGCGTTGAACGCGCGGACGATCTCGCGGGACAGCTCCAGGTGGGCCGCCTGGTCCTTGCCGACCGGCACGAGCGACGCCTTGTACATCACGATGTCGGCGGCCTGCAGGACGGGGTAGGTGAGCAGCCCGTGGTTGACGTCGTCAGGCTGGCTCGCCTTCTTCTCCTTGTACGTCGGGGTGCGCTCCAGCCAGCTGACCGGCGTGACCGTCATGAGCAGCCAGGCGAGCTCGGTGTGTTCGGGTCGATGGCTCTGGACGAACAGGGTGCAGCGCTCGGGGTCAAGGCCTAGGGCCAGCAGCGCGGCGGCCATCTCAAGGGTCTGGCGGCGCAGGCGCTCGGGGTCGTGCAGGCTGGTCAGCGCGTGGTAGTCGACGATGCAATAGATCGCCTCGTACTCGTGCTGGAGCTTGACGTAATTGCGGATCGCGCCGAGGTCGTTGCCGATGTGGGGCGCGCCGGACGGCTGGATGCCGGAGAAGATGCGCGGTCGGGTGATCGTGGGGTCGGCTTCGATGGTCATCGCTCGGGAGTGTAGCGTCCGCGGTCGTCCGGTCACGCGGCGCCGTCGGCTACCATTCGCGGATGCCCATGCCCCGTCACGCCGTGCCGTCATGAGTCGAGCGCCGCTGCGCATCGGGCTGCTCGGGGCGGGCACCGTCGGTCTCGCCGTCGTCGAAGCGCTGCAGGCCGGAGGTGAACGACTGACGGCCACCGACGGTTCGCCGCTGCTCCTGACGGGCATCGCGGTCCGGGACCTCGGGGCGGATCGCGAGCGCGAGCTTCCTCGTGACCTGCTGACCGACGCGCCGGCCCATCTCGTTGCCGACCCGGACGTGGATGTGATCGTCGAAGTCATGGGCGGCGACGAGCCGGCCCGGACCCTGATCACGGCGGCGTTGCGGGCCGGCAAGCCGGTCGTCACCGCGAACAAGCACGTCCTCGCCCATCACGGTCCGGAACTCGAGGCCGCGGCTCGGCAGTCGGGGGCCGTCCTGCGATTCGAGGCCGCCGTTGCCGGTGGCATCCCGGTCCTGGCGCCGCTCGCGGCGGACCTGGCCGGCAACGTCGTGGAGCGGGTGCGCGGCATCGTCAACGGGACGACGAACTACATCCTGACCGAGATGGCGCAGGATGGCCGGCCGTATGCGGACGTGCTGATCGATGCCCAGGAACTGGGTTACGCGGAGGCCGATCCGAGCGGTGACGTGGAGGGTGACGACGCGGTGAACAAGCTCGTCATCCTGGCCCGACTGGCGTTCGGGGTCTGGCTCGACCCAGCGACGGTCGGGCGGCGGCCGCCCACGGCCCGGGGCCAGGGTGAGCCCGGGATCACCGGCGTGACGGACCAGGAGCTGGAGGGCGCGGCTGCGCTCGGGCTGACGATCAAGCTGCTCGCGACGGCGGCCCGCGCCGGCGGCGGGACCGGTGGCATCGAGGCGGCGGTCGTGCCCACGGCCCTGCCCGCCGACAGCCCGTTCGGCTGGACGGACGGGGTGACCAACCGGGTGGAGGTCGACGCCGAGCCGCTCGGAACGGTCGGCCTGTCCGGACCGGGCGCGGGTGGGGCGCCGACGAGCAGCGCGATCCTGGGCGCTCTCGTGGCGGGGGCC
>JACCVB010000278.1 GCA_013698385.1 Chloroflexota bacterium | reverse complement strand
CTGGCCGTCGAGATGGACCTCGTCGGCACCCTCACCGTGGAGCTCTTCCTCATGCCGGACGGCCGTCTCGTCGTCAACGAGCTCGCCCCGCGCGTCCACAACAGCGGCCACTGGACGATCGAAGGCGCGGCGACGTCGCAGTTCGAACAGCACATCCGGGCGATCTGCGGGCTCGGTCTGGGCGCCACGCACGCCCTGGCGCCGACCGCGATGGTCAACCTGCTCGGCACCGGTCCGCGCCGGCCCGCCCGACTGGATGGCGTGGCTGTCGCGCTCGCCGACCCGGCCCTCCACCTGCACGTCTACGACAAGCGCGAGGTCTTCGAACGACGCAAGATGGGCCACCTGACCGCCGTGGGCGAGACGGCCGGAACCGCCGACGCGCCATTGGCGAAGGCACGAGCGGCCGCCGCCGAACTCCACTGGGTGGAAGACAAGGACGAGGAGACAGGCCGTTGAGCGAGGACGCGACCGTTCGGGTCGGCGTGGTCGGTGGCAGTCGATCGGACTTTCCGGTGCTGGAGGTCGCGGTCACGATCCTGGCCGAACTCGGCGTCGCGGCAGAGCTCCGCGTCGTGTCCGCCCATCGGACTCCGGACCTCCTGTTCCGCTACGCGGAGGAGGCAGCCGACCGGGGTATCAAGGTCATCGTGGCCGGCGCCGGCGGGGCCGCCCACCTGCCAGGTATGTTGGCCGCCAAGACGATCCTGCCAGTCATCGGCGTGCCCATCCCGACCGAGCACCTGGGCGGGCTCGATTCTCTGCTGTCCATCGTCCAGATGCCGCGCGGCATCCCGGTCGCGACCGTGGCGATCGGGAACGCCCTCAACGCCGGCTTGCTCGCGGCGGCGATCCTGGCTTTGAGTGACCCGGAGCTCGCCGAGCGACTGACGGCGTGGCGAGCGAGCCAGACCGCCTCGGTACTGACGGAGCCGGACGCCCTGGCCTGACCCCAACGCGACCCATACGCGCACCAGCAGCCCGAGACGTTACCGCTCCCCTCCGCCCTCCGAGACGGTCGGGATCACGAGCGCGGTCGGCCCATCGCAAACCGGCATGGCCAGCGTCGCCCGCTCGCCGTCGACGAAGCCCGGACCACAGTCGCCGTTACGACAAGGACCGCCCGTCGCCGGATCGACCTTCAGGCGGCCCGTTGCCCGGCAGCAGTTCATCGCCCGGTAACCGCCTGTTCCCCGAACTGATCGACATCGGAGCGTAAGGTCGCCCGACGAAGCAAGGAGGAGCAGGCACATGGAAGTCGCGACACGACCCGACGTATCGGGAGCGGGCTGGGCGGTGCGGCACGGCCTCATCGGCGGCGCGATCGCCGGGATCGTCTTTGCGCTCGCCGAGATGGTCGGCTCCGCGCTGATGGGCATGCCGTTCCTGATGCCGTTCCAGGTATTCGCCTCGATACCGATCGGCATCCCCCCGATGGACATCCCCCTCGGAACGGCGATTCCCGTCGGGGCGGTCGCCCACATGCTCCTGTCTATCATCTACGGCGTCGCGTTCGCTCTCGCCGTACAGAATATCGCGCTGCTGCGCACCTCGGGGCCAGCCACCATCATCGCGGCGACTCTGTTCGGGATCGCGCTCTGGTTCGTCAATATCGTCGTCCTGCCCGTGCCCCTCGGGCGTCCCTGGTTCGCGATGGGTCCACCGATCCCGCCGTTCATCTACCACGCGATCTTCTTCGGGCCGCCGCTCGGACTGTACTTCGCCAGCCGGCTCCCGCTCTCGGCGCGCGCAGCTTGACCGATCACGCGGCCAACGAGACTCGGCGTCCGCAGCGGATGCCTGCCGACGACCCTCGCGTCGCCTTGGGCCGAGGCGGTCACGGCGATCCGCCCGACGGCTCCTGCATCGCGGCGTTGGAGGCCATGGTCCTGCGCATCCCGACCGCAGCGCCAGAAGCAGACGGCACCCTCGAGTGGCGCGCCACCACCATGCTCGTCGTCGAAGCGGTCAGCAGGTCAGGGATCCGCGGCATCGGCTATAGCTACACGTCGGCCGCCGCCGGCGTCGTCGTGGGCGATCAGCTGCGGGAACTCGTCGTCGGCCGCCGACCCTCGGAGGCGCTCCAGGCGTGGGACGCGATGGTGCGTGCCGTGCGCAACGTCGGCCTGCCAGGGATCGCGGCGGCCGCGATCTCCGCGGTCGACACGGCGCTGTGGGACCTCCGCGCGCGCCAGGCCGGCGAGCCGCTCTTCCGCTTCATCGGCGCCCACCGCACCGAGGTGCCGATCTACGGCAGCGGCGGCTTCACGTCCGCCTCACAGGATGAGCTCACGGAACAACTGGGTGGTTGGGTCGCCCAGGGCATCCCACGCGTGAAGATGAAGATCGGCATCGATGGCGGCGCACGACCCGAGGCCGACGTCCTTCGCGTCCGCGCCGCGCGCAAAGCCATCGGCACCGAGGCCGAGCTGTTCGTCGACGCCAACGGCGCCTACACCAGGCGACTGGCCATCGATCAGGCGCACCGGCTCGCCGAGCACGGGGTGACCTATTTCGAGGAGCCGGTCCCGCAGCGCCGGCTCGACGATCTCAAGGCGATCCGGGCGGCCGCGCCGATGGCCATCGCGGCCGGCGAATACAGCTACACCCGCGAGGACACTCGCGATCTCCTGGCGAGCGGTGCGGTGGACATCGTGCAGGCCGATGCGACTCGCTGCCTGGGGGTCACCGGCTGGATGGAGGCGGCCACGATGGCGGCCGGGCACGCGACTCCCTTCTCGGCCCACACTGCCCCATCGCTCCATGCCCACCTCGGATGCGCGGCGCCGGCGATCGCCCACGTCGAGTGGTTCGCCGATCATGTGCGAATCGAACCGATGGTCTTCGACGGCGTCCTGTCCCCGGTCGATGGGTATCTGCACCCCGACCGACGGCGCCCGGGCTGGGTCTTGCCATCCGTCGTCCCGACGTGGATCGGTGGCGTCTATGAGCTGCTGGAGGAAACCTGACATGCACCAGGATGGTGGCCCGGGCCGCGGTGCCCTCGCCGGATTGATCGGCGGTGCGGCCGGGCTGCTCGCCATGACGGGCTACTGGGCGATGGTCGAGGGAATCACCGGGAAGGACCCCCGCGAGGATGCGCAGAAGCAGGCAAAGGCCGCCGGTCGCCCTTTGCCGGCGGAGTCGAGCACGGCCAAGGGCGGTCGGCTCGTGTACGAGGCCCTGACGGGCCGCAAGCCGGATGAAAAGACGGCGAACTACCTGAGCTGGGCCTTCGACTGGAGCTATACCCTTGGCCTCTCTGCCGCGTATGGCATCGTGCGGGGATCCGTCCCCCTGGCACGGATCGGCTTCGGTACCGGGTTCGGCACCGCGGTCTGGATCCTCGGCGACGAGGTCGGCGTCTGGTTGCTCGGCCTGGCCGCCGCTCCGGCCCGCTATCCAGCCGAGGTCCACGCTCACTCCGCCGCCGGCCACGCGATCTACGGCGCCACCCTGGAAGCGGTTGCGGCGGGCGTCGAGTGGTCACTGGAGGGTCGCTGAGATGAGCCAGACTAGCGCGGGTCTACTGGTCGAACGACTACTCGACTGGGGAGTGGACACGATCTTCGGCCTGCCCGGCGACGGCATCAACGGCCTCCTGGAGGCGCTCCGCCAGGCCCGGGACAGGATCCGCTTCGTGCACATGCGTCACGAGGAAGCCGCAGCGTTCGCAGCCGTGGGCTACGCGAAGTTCAGCGGTCGCCTGGGCGTCTGCATGTCGACGTCCGGACCGGGGGCGATCCACCTGCTCAATGGCCTCTATGACGCCAAGCTGGACGGTGTGCCCGTCCTCGCCATCACCGGCATGACCTACCACGACCTCATCGGGACGCACTATCAGCAGGACGTCAACACGGATTACCTGTTCCAGGACGTGGCCATCTTCAACCAGCGGATCATGGGCCCGGCACATGTCGAGCACCTGACCGACCTCGCGATCCGGACCGCTCTCTCAGGCCGTGGCGTGGCGCACCTGGCCTTCCCGACCGACCTCCAGGAGCTTGACGCGAAGGCGGGCGAACGCTCGAAGAAGAACGTGGCGGGCCACACGGCCCCGGGCGAGGCCAGGCAGCGCTTCGAGACCCCGGTGCGTGTGCCCCTGCGAGCTGAGTTGGAGCGCGCCGCGCGCGTCTTCGAAGGCAGGAAGCGGATCGTCATCCTGGCCGGGAATGGGGCGCGAGGTGCGGCGGACTCCCTCGAAGCGGCGGCCGAGCGGCTGAGCGCGGTCATCGCCAAGCCGCTCCTGGGCAAGGACGTGCTGCCCGACGATAGCCCGTGGACGACGGGCGGTGTGGGCCTCCTCGGCACGCGCGCCTCGCAGGACGCGCTCGAGAAGTGCGACGCGCTGCTGATCGTCGGCAGCAGCTTCCCCTACATCGAGTACTACCCGAAGGCCGACCAGGCAGTGGCTGTGCAGATCGACGACGACCCCGCCAGGATCGGCCTCCGCTTCCCGGTCGATGTCGGACTGGTGGGCGACGCGCCGGCGACGCTGCGCGAGCTCCTGCCGCTGCTGCCGCGCAACGGGGACACGACGTTCCTCGAGGAGGGGCGCGCCGCGGCGGCAGACTGGCTGGCGCTGATGGAGCAGCGCGGCACGCGTCCCGAGATGCCGATGAAGCCCCAGGTCGTGGCCTGGGAGCTGGGCCAGCTCCTGGCCGAAGATGCGATCGTCGCCTCCGACTCGGGCACGATCGCCACCTGGGCCGCCCGTCAGATCCAGATCAGGGCCAGGCAGCGGTTCTCGCTCAGCGGCAACCTGGCCACCATGGCCAACGGCTTCCCGTACGCCATCGGCGCGCAGGTCGCCTTTCCGGACAGGCAGTGCGTGGCGTTCGTCGGCGATGGCGGATTCCAGATGCTGATGGCCGAGTTCGCCACCTGCGTGCAGGAGCGCCTGCCGGTCAAGGTGGTGGTCATCAAGAACAACACGTTGGGCATGATCAAATGGGAACAGATGGTCTTCCTGGGCAACCCCGAGTACGGCGTGGAACTCTCCCCGGTCGATTTCGTCGCCTTCGCCGGGGCCTGCGGCGGCCGCGGCGTCCGGATCGACCAGCCGGCGCAGGCGAGGGAACAACTCGCCGCGGCGCTGGCGATGGACGGCCCGGTGCTCATCGAAGCGGTGGTCGATCCCTTCGAGCCGCCCATGCCGCCCAAGGTCACCACTGAGCAGGCAGCCAATATGGCGACGGCGCTGGCGCGCGGCGAGCCGAACCGAAAACGGATCGGCCTCACCCTTTTCCGCGACAGCATCGCTGAGGCGGCGTTCCCGGCGGCCGATGCGGGCGTGGCGGCACGGGTCGCGGATGCGGTCGGCGGCCTCATCGGCCGTGAGCACGGGAATGGCGATGGGCCCTCGGAGCCCGTGGCCGACAAGGACAGGCGAGCCGACCATTGACCGGTGTGCTCGACCGACTCGGCCTGGCCCGTCTCCTCCGCCTCGGAGTGCTGGGCGCCATCCCGCCGGCCTGGTTCGAGATCGCGGTGCTTCACCTCCGTGGCAGCTTCCAGAGCCGGCCGATGTGGACGCCGCTCGTGGCGCTGCCGATCGTCGCCCTGGGCGGCGCGATCACCGTCCTCGATGGCGACGAGGCGCGCTCGCGTGCCCGGTTCCGGCCGCTTTCCTGGCTCCTCCTGCTCGTCGGAACCGTCGGAACCTTCTTCCACATGCGCGGCGTCGGGCGGCAGATGGGCGGCTTCGACAACTGGCGCTTCAACCTCGTGACCGGGCCGCCGTTTCCGGCACCGGCCCAGTTGGCACTCTTCGGCGTGGTCGGGCTGCTCGCCTCGCAACGACGACCCGCGTGGCCCTCTTCGGACCGCGATGAGATGCGCAGGCTGGTCGTCGGGGTCCGGGCGGCCAACGTGGCCGCCTACGGGCTTCTTGCCCTGGAGGCCGGCTGGGAGCACCGCAAGGGCGAGTTCCGCAACCGGGCGATGTTCACACCGGTGACGCTCGGGCCGGCGCTCATGGCGGTACACGCTGCCGCTGGGGCCGGCGTGCGGCCGGCCAAGGCGCTCGAGGGCCCGCTCTCGGCGCTGGCCGTCGGCGCCGGCTTCGTCGGCTTCGGCTTTCACGTCCGCGAGGTGCTGCGACGAAGCGGTGGTCTCAGCCTCCAGAACCTGTTCTACGGGCCGCCGACAGTTGCGCCACTCGGCCTCACGGGCCAGGGCGTGCTGGGCGTGCTCGTGGCCCTGTTCGACCACCGCCGATGAGCCGGCCTTCGGCAGAGCGGCTGCGGATACCGAAGGGTGGCGGCACGCCGGCAACGCCCTATCCCGACTTCGACGTCGCTGCGCCCGATAAGTGGGCGCTCGACTGGGATGAGAAGACCCGGCGCGTCGTCAGACAGCGGGTCGAGGAGGTCCCGCGCTACCGCTTCTTCTCGATCGACGAGGCGCGGACGATGGAGGCGATCTGTGCCCGGATCCTTCCACAGGACGACCGGCCTCCGGCCGAGCGAGTGCCGCTCGCCCCCTGGATCGACGAGCGGCTGTACGACGGCGCAGGCGACGGGTACCGCTACGAGGACATGCCGGGCGATCGTGAGGCGTACCGGTTGGCCCTGCGGGGTTGCGACGAATCCGCGAGCCAGCTCCATGGCCAGGCCTTCGCGGTTCTGGGGCCTGCCTCGCAGGACGAGGTGCTGGGGCGCGTCGCCGTTGGCGAGGCGCCGGGAGACGCCTGGGCGCATCTCCCGGCCATCCGCTTCTTCAAGGAACTGGTCGGCGAGATCGTCGCGACGTACTACGCGCACCCCACGGCGTGGGCCGAGATCGGCTTCAGCGGACCCGCCTCGCCGCGTGGCCACATCAGGCTGGACCTGGATCGTCACGACCCGTGGGAGGCGACCGAGCGACGGCCGCACTCCTCGGTGGACATCGTGCGCCGGGCGCTCGAGCGCAAGCACCAGGATGACGACGGCGCCCACGCCAGCGGGGGACCTACCCGTTGAGCGAGCCCCCGGTGGACGGTCGGGCCGGCCGAGCCCGTGAGCCGGCGGACGTGCTGATCGTTGGCGCAGGAGCGGCCGGCGCCGTCCTGGCCAAGGAACTGGCCGAGGCGGGCCTGACGGTGGTCGTCCTGGAGGCAGGTCCACACTGGGTGCCGGAGCGCGACTTCGCATCGGACGAGAAGTACGCCAGCCAGCTCTACTGGACCGATCCGCGGGTGACGGGCGGCGCGGAT
Organism: Chloroflexota bacterium; assembly: GCA_013698385.1. Lineage (GTDB taxonomy): Bacteria > Chloroflexota > Limnocylindria > Limnocylindrales > CSP1-4 > SPCO01. The sequence goes on along the minus strand of JACCVB010000278.1, from coordinate 6,205 downwards.
CCGATCGAGCTCGGCGCGAACGTCACGGGACGTGGCGTGGGCGGCAGCACCGTGCACTTCAGCATGGTCGCGCTGCGCATGTGGGAGAGCGACTTTCGGGTCCACTCCACCGATGGCATCGCGGACGACTGGCCGATCAGTTACGCAGATCTGGAGCCGTTCTACGACGGGGTCGAGCGGGAGCTCGGCATCAGCGGACCGATGCGCTGGCCATGGGGTCCGCGACGTGGCCCGCACCCCTACCGGGAGCACCCGTTGAATAGCGTCGCGCAGCTCTTTGCGCGCGGCTGTGACGCCCTGGGGATCGGCTGGGCGCCAGCGCCACTGGCGACCATCTCTGCCCCCAAGGACGATCGGCCGCCGTGCGTCTACCGCGGCTTCTGCGTCTACGGCTGTTCAACGAACGCCAAGAGCTCCACCCTGGTGACGTACATCCCGAAGGCGGTCCGGGCGGGGGCCGAGATCCGCGCCGGATGCATGGCCACCCGAGTCAACCTTGGCCCGGACGGGATGGCACGGAGCGTCACCTACCGGCGGACGCTGGCCGATGGGACCCGGGTCGACGAGGAACAGGCGGCAGGGCTCGTCATCCTCAGCTGCTACTCGATCGAGACGCCGCGGCTGCTCTTCAACTCGGCCGGCACCGGCTCGCCCGATGGGCTGCTGAACTCGTCCGGGCTGGTCGGGCGAGGACTCATGGTCCATCCCTCCGCGGCCGTCTTCGGACGCTTTCCGGAGCTGGTCTACCAGTACAAGGCCCCTCCCACCCTCGCCCTGACCCAGGACTTTTACGAGACCGACCTATCGCGCGGATATGCGCGGGGCTTCACGATCGAGCCGATCGGGCCGTTGCCCATCGCCTTCGCCCGGGCGGCGCAGGCGGGCCTCGGGTTATGGGGCAGCGAACTGCGCGAGTTCATGCTCGACTACGACCACTATGCTGGCTGGGGGATCGTCGGTGAGTGCCTCCCATCGGACGCCAACACCGTGACCCTCGATCCCGATGAGCGAGATGCCGATGACCTGCCCGTGGCGCATGTGACCTTCGCCTGGGGCGAGAACGACCGAGCGTTGCAGGCCGCCGGCGTGGCGCGCTGCCGGGAGATCGCTGATGCAGCCGGCGCCGAAGTCACCTGGATGGCGGACGACACGGCGCATCTCATGGGCGCTTGCCGGATGGGCTCCGATCCGACCACGAGCGTGGTCGATCGGTGGTGCCGATCGTGGGACGTGCCCAACCTGTTCGTGTGCGATGGCTCGGTCTTCGTGACCAGCGGAGGCGTGAACCCGAGCCTCACGATCCAGGCGATCGCGGCTCGAACCGCGCATTATATCGTGGCCAAGGCCGGCAACGGGTCGCCACGAGACTGGAGCCGAGATGGCACCGGTGGGCCAAGATAGGATCCTACGGGATGAAGGAGGAACGCAATGGCGCACATCGCACGGACCATCGAGATCGCCCGGCCGCCCGAGGAGATCTTCGACTACATCACCGATCTTGACCGGCTCGCCGAATGGGCGACGATGGTCAAGGAAACGCGGGATCTTGGCGATCGGCCGATCAAGCAGGGCACGACCTTCTCCCAGACGATCAAGGCGGCGGGAAGCGTGGACATCGACTGCGACTGGCACGTCAAGCAGCTCCAGCGGCCGCGCCACGTCCACTACGAGGCGACCGCGCCAGACGGCGGCCAGATGCAGATGAGCCAGACCATCATGCCGCTCGATGGCGGGCGGAGTAAGGTCGAGATCGACCTCGATTACGACGTGCCCGGCGGCGTCCTCGGCCAGATCGCCGACAAGCTCGTCTTCGAGGGTCAGAACGAGAAGGAAGCCGACACGTCCCTGGAGAACCTGAAGCGCATCCTGGAGGGCGCCTCGTCGAGCTCGGCCCGGCGCTGACCGGGCTCTCCCTGGCTCATCCGCCGCGGGGTCGGAACCCAGGCCGTGCGACGCTACCGAACCGTGCGCGCGGCTGTTACTGCGCGACTCGGTCGTCTCGCCGGCCCGCAGCGGGTCGAGCCTGGAGCGCGGCCCAGATGAGGGGCCCTTGCAGCGGCAGGCGCAGCCAAGCCAGGGCGACCAACCTCGGCGCGGATGTCGGGTCGCGGGCGACGTCGATGGCGAAGGTGATGTTGCCAGGCAGGATGACCACCAGGAGCAAGGCACTGGCCCAGCCGGCCCAGCGACGGCCAGTGACCAGTCCCGCCGCACACAGGAGCTCGGCAACGCCGCTGGCCAGGATGATCGTGTCAGGCGCGGGCAGGGGCCTCGGAATCAGGGCGACGTAGAGGTCCGGTCGCACAAGATGCAGGACGCCGCTGCCGGCGAACAGCCCGGCGAGGGCAAGTGGCGGCCAGCGGCGAGGAAGTCCGGACACGGAGCCAGCCTAGCTGGCTGCGGGCGGCCGCGCCTCGATGGCGACCCTTGCCCGCCCCCGCGAACGAACGCAAGGCGGAAGGCACGACGCCGTTTACGCGTCGCCGGGTGTTCGCCCCTTGGTGGCTCCAACGGTCACGCTGCGATCCTCCGCGCCGCGCACGAGCCCGAGCTCGAACGGCAGGTCCAGCGCGCCGAGCGCGTCGTGCAGGTCGTCGGCATCGGCGACCGGACGACCGCCCGCCGAGACGATGAGATCGCCCGCTTCGACACCGGCCGCGTCCGCCAGGCTGCCGTCCTCGACGCCACGGACCAGGATGCCGTCACGCTCCGCGAGCCCGACCGATCGGCGCAGGCGCCGGGCGACATGGTTCGGGGCGATCGCCACGCCCAGTCGTGGACGCTCCGCGGACTCACCGCGCCCGAGCGCCTCGATCCGGGTTCGCAGCGCCGTGTCTGCCGGCAGGGCGAGGTAGAACCCCTCGCCGATCCGGTTCGTGTTCAGGCCGACGAGCCTGCCTTCGACATCGAGCAGCGCCCCACCCGAGGACCCGGGTGCGAGCGGCGCGGTGTGCTCGACGCTGCCGGCGATCCGCCGACCACCGGGACCACGGAACGCCCGCGACACGGCGGACACCATCCCGAACGTGACCCGCACGCCGCCACCGACCGTCGCCGCGGCGCCGAACACCGGGCTGCCGGGCGCGAGGGTCCCCCCATCGCCCCAGTCGATCGCCTTCGCGCCACCCGTATCGACCGACACGACAGCCAGGTCGCCGTCGCCATCGACCCCGGCGAGATTGCCCATCACGGAGCGCCCGTCCCCGAAGGTGACGGTCACGGTGTCACCGCGCAGGTTATGGGCATTGGTCAGGACCTGGCCATCGGCGATCACCACGCCCGCGCCGCGGACGTGTCGGCCGATGCCGACGATGGATGGGCCGGCCGACGCGGCGACGCTGGCGATCGAGTTGGAGAGTTCGTCGAGAAAGGTCATGGGATCGTGACTCCGATTCGCGCTGGGTGGGTGCCGTAGTGTGACTTGTGGATTGCAAGTTACTACTACCGCGCCTCGGGCGCAAGCCCCCATCCGGCGTACCATCAACGACCATGGCCCTGCCACCGATCGACCCCACGCCGCTGGAGATCGCCCTCGATCGGGTCGGTGATCGCTGGAGCCTGCTGCTCGTGGAGGCGCTCCTGGACGGCTCCCGCCGCTTCGGCGAACTGGGCGATCGACTGCCGGGCATCGCGCCGAACATCCTGACCGAGCGGCTGCGCCGCCTGGAGCGGGTCGGGATCGTCCGTTCGCAGCCATACCAGACCCGGCCCCAGCGGCTGGCCTACGACCTCACTGCGGACGGGCGCGACCTGGCCTCCGCGCTGCGCCTGCTGGCCGACTGGGCCGTCCGAAGCTCGAGCGATGCGGAGCCGCTGCGCCACGAGCTGTGCGGCACGCCCCTGGAGGCGCACTGGTACTGCCGGACCTGCGCCGAGGTCGTGGCCGATGTGGACGCGCCCCGGACAAGAACGCTCTAACTGACCGCGGGGCCGGCCCGTTGCACCCGCCCGCCGTGGCGGATCTCGTGCGTCGACTCCTCCAGGTGGGTCCGAAGCAGGACCGTCCCGCCAGGCCGCGCAGGTATACCGCCTTTCGACCGAACAGCCCCTGGACGTGTCGAGCGCGCCGAATCCGCGTGAGCTGATCCACGGCGGCGGATTCGGGCGCGTTGCCGTCAACGACGGCTTCGATCATGACTGGTGCGTCGTCGCCACCTGGTTAGGCCGCGCAGACCGCCGCGACTGCATCGCGCCCGTCGAGCGGGAAGGCGAGGTGTAGGTGGCCGCCTTCGGCACGGGCGTGTACGCAGCGGGCGTGAAGCCTTCGAGGAATGCCGTGGATGCGACCAGCGAGTACGGTCCGCGCGGCCGGATCCGGGTCACCATCCTCGAACGGTAGCAGCCCGGCCGAGTCGGGCTACACTCGACCGGACGATGACGATGGACGACGAACGCTGGGAGTCGGGCATGCCGCTGCTCGATCGGCAGGCGGCCGGCCCGAGGGTTCGCCCGACCGGCCCCAGCGCGTTGCCACCCAGCCTCCAGGGGCTGCCGCCGCGTTCCGTGCCCGAAGCGGCACCGACCCCCCTCCAGAAACAGTTCATCAACCTGTCCGTCATCGTGCTGATCTGCGGCGCGGTGGCGATCACGGCGCTCGAGCTCGGGACGCCGCTGGGCAGTCCGCTGATCAAGCTGTGCGCCCTGATCGCGGCACCGCTGCTCATCCTGACGACCTCGGACGCGATCGTCCGGATCTGGCGTTCGGCCTGGGCCTGGATGCCGGTCGATCGAGGCAAGGGACTGTTCCGCCTCGCCTGGGTGGTGGTCAGCCTGATCGGCCTGAGCGCCCTCGTTGCGGCGGCCGTCATCATCGTTCTGGCCTGAATCGACACCGATGGACGAATTCGACCGAGGACCGGACGGCCGTTCGACCGACCTCCCGTCCGGTCGCGGCGTCCCGTCGTGGCTGGCCGCCAACCTCAACTTCTGCTCGAGCTGCGGCGGCTCCCTCCGGTTCGGGTCCATCGATGGCGAGGACCGCGAACGGCTGGCCTGTGCGGACTGTGGGCACATCGCCTATGTGAACCCGCGGCTCGTCGTGACGACCCTGCCGATCACCGAGGCGGGCGAGATCGTCCTGCTCCGCCGCGGGATCGAGCCGGGCCGGGGTGCCTGGGCCCAGCCCGGCGGCTTCCTTGAGGTTGACGAGACGGTCAACCAGGCGGCGATCCGCGAGACATGGGAGGAGACCCGGCTGATCGTGGAGCCGGGCGAGATCGTCGGGCTCTACACGCGACTTGAGGCGGCCGTCGTCACGATCGCATTCGAGGCGCGGATCGTGGGCGGAACCGCGGCGCCGACCCCGGAAGCGCTCGAGATCCAGGCCTTCGCCCCGGAGGTCATCCCGTGGTCAGGTGTCGCCTTCAAGACGACGACCTGGGCGCTCCGCGACTGGCTGCGCCGGCGTCGCCCGGATCTCACCCCGCCGGCGGAACTCACCGGCCGCTGATACGGGACGTGCCCGCAGGGTCCGCTCCGGGGACCGAGGTGGCCCAGATGACGCCACCAAGCGTGGCGAAGGTCATGGCCAGGCTGTCCCGAAGGTGATCCCGCCCATCAGGCCGTCTTCGCCCAGCCGTGTCCGGGCCTGGGCACCGGTTGCGACCGATCCGGCCACGCCCCTCTCCGTGGCGGCATCGACCGCCACGGATGCCGCGCCGCCCGGATCGACCGCCCCCACCCGGATCTGCCGGCGGATCGCGTCGCGCGGGATGCCGTCGATATCGAACACGATGATCTGCACGACCATCGTCCCGTTCGGTCGCGGGCCGGGCAGGGCCAGGCGCACCTCGAAGACGGGCCGCGGATCGTCCTCCCGCCGACCTCGTGCCACCGGCTGGGCCATCTCCACCGCGATCGGTTTCCCGTTGCGCGACTCGAGGGTGACCCGGACCGGTCCGCTCACGTGCGAGAGCGAGCCGCGCACGACCAGGTCACGGCTCGTGATCAGTTGACCCGAGACCGCCGGTTCCTCGACCACGAGCAGCGGCACCCGAGCCGACTGGCGACCGGCGTTCGGACCGGGCGACGCGACCGTGTTCCCCGGGACGGTCGGACCGGGCGTGACGGGCGCGGACGTCGGTTGCGTGATCAACGCCTCGCGCAGCCTGGGTTCGGTTCCCCGTCCAGCCACCCCGACCGCCACGACGGCCCCGAGGGCCACGAGCCAGCCCACGAAGATCAACCCCCGGGGACGGCGCCGGCC
>JACCVB010000270.1 GCA_013698385.1 Chloroflexota bacterium | reverse complement strand
CGCCCCCCACGCCTCGAGGCCCTTGACCTCCATGCCGAGGAGCGTCAGCCGCTCGGCCAGCTGCTCCGGCGTGAGCTGGATGTCGACGTAGTCACGCAGCCAGGACAGCGGCACCCTCACGTGAACTGCTCCAGGAAGCGCAGGTCGTTCTCCATGTACAGGCGCAGGTCGCCCACGCGGTGGCGCAGGTTGGCGATGCGTTCCACGCCCATCCCGAACGCGAATCCCTGGTAGCGCTCGGGGTCCAGGCCACCGTACTGGAGGACCACCGGGTGGACCATGCCGGCCCCGAGAATGGTCATCCAGCCGCTGCGCGAACAGGCCGGGCAGCCGGAACCGCCGCACACGATGCATTCGACGTCGAACGCGACCGAGGGCTCAGTGAACGGGTAGTACCCCGGTCGGAACCGCGTCCGCTTGTCCCCGCCGTACATCGCCTTCGCGAACTCCTCCAGGAGACCCTTGAGGTCGCCCATCGTCGTGCCCTCATCGACCATCAGGCCTTCCACCTGGAAGAACTCGCTGGCGTGACTGGCATCCACCGCCTCATAGCGGAAGCAGCGGCCCGGCAGCAGCGCCCGGATGGGTGGCCGCTCCTGGTGCATCACCCGGATCTGGCCGGGTGAGGTGTGCGTGCGCAGCAGGTGCCCCTCCACATCAACGTAGAGCGTGTCCCACAGGTCGCGTGCTGGGTGGTCCGGCGCGATGTTCAGCATCTGGAAGTTGCGGACGTCGTCCTCGACTTCGGGACCTTCGTAAACGACGAACCCGAACCGACCGAAGATCTCCGCGATCTCGGCGATCGTCTCGTTGATCGGGTGCAGGGTGCCTCGCCGGATCGGCCGCCCGGGGGTGGTCACGTCGATCGCCTCATCGCGCAGGCGGCCTGCGAGCTCGCCCTGACGGAGGGTCGTCCCTCGCTCGGCGATCGCGCCTTCGATCGAGATCCGGATGGTGTTGGCGATGGAGCCGACCTTGGGACGGTCCTCCGGCGCCAGGGCGCCGATCCCGCGCAGGACGCTGGTCAATCGACCCTTCTTGCCGAGGATGTCCTGTTCCAGGGCCGTCAGGGCGGCCACATCGGAAGCCGCCGCGACGGCGGTCATGGCTTCTCTCCGAAGCGCGTCGAGGTCGCGGGTCAGGTCGGACAGGTCCACGGTCTTCCTTGGCTGGCGAGCGGTCGGCCCCGAATCACGAACCCCCGAGCGTCACGGACGTCGAGGGCTCGTAGGTGACGGTCCCCGTCGCGGATCGCGACGGGTTCAGGCGCCCTTGGCGAGCTCGGCGATCCGGCCGAACGTGGCGCTGTCGCGGATGGCGAGGTCCGCCAGGATCTTGCGATCGATGCCGACTTCGGCCTGCTTGAGCCCGTGGATGAACTGACCGTAGGTCAGGCCGTTCTGCCGAGCCGCGGCATTGATCCGGACGATCCACAGCTCGCGCATCTGACGCTTGCGCTGCTTGCGGTCACGAGTCGCGTAGGCGAGCGCATGCAGCAGCGCCTCGCGGGCGGGCTTGATCAGGCGCGACTTGGCGCCCTTGCGGCCCGCGGCATCCTGGAGCAGGCGCTTGTGGCGCCGGTGGGCGGTGACGCCTCGTTTGACTCTTGCCATGACGGACAGCGCTCCTAGAGGTACGGCAGCAGGCGCCGGACCTGCCGGGCGTGCTCAGGACCGATCACCGACTTGCCGGCGTAGCGCCGGGTCCGTCGGGACGACTTGATCTCAAGGTGGTGGCCGCTCCAGGCGTTGACCCGGACGAACTTGCCGGAGCCGGTCACGCCGATGCGCTTCTGGGCCGCCTTGTGACTCTTGATCTTGGGCACGGTGGCCTCACTCTCCTGACGGCACCGGCTGGGCAGCCGGTTCGGGTTCGGGCTGTTTGGCGGCCGGGGCCGCGTCCTGTGTCTGCGGTTCCGGCGACTCGGGCGGTTCCGGCGGGATGACCAGCGCGTCGGCGGGGACCTCGTTCACCGCGTGTCTTCGGTCGGGGGCGTCGTGGCTCTTTGGCTTGTGGATCGATGCCATCGTGATGTGCATCGACTTGCCCTCGAGCAGGGGCGTTCGTTCTGCGACTCCGTGTTCCTTGACTCGATCGACGAACCGGGCGATCAGCCCTCGGCCGATCTCCGGGTGGGTCAACTCGCGTCCGCGGAACCGCACCGTGACCTTGATCCGGTCACCGTCCTCGAGGAATTCGATCGCTCGATTGACCTTCGTGTCGAAGTCGCCGGTCCCGATCTTGGGACTGAGGCGGACTTCCTTGAAGGTGATCGAGCGCTGCTTGCGCTTCGCTTCCTTGTCCCGCTTGGTGAGTTCGTACTTGTACTGTCCGAAGTCAAGGAACTTGACCACCGGAGGCGCCGCCATGGGGGCCACCTCCACGAGGTCATAGCCCCGTTCCTGCGCCATCTCGAGAGCTCTCGGCGTGGGCATCACACCCAGCTGGGCGCCCTCTTCGTCGACTACTCGGACCTGTGGGATCCGGATCATCTGGTTGACACGCAGGTCTCGACTGATGGTTCACCCCTTGTCCGTTGCTGATATCGACTCGACCGACATGGGGACATACGTCCCCCTACCGGGCGAGGCGGCAGGATAGCACAGCCGTTCCGAGGTCGCGACTGCCGGGGGCGTGCTGGCGTCGCCCGTCAGTCGATCGAGCGGGATGAGACCTGTGCCGCCAGGCGATCGGCGAAGGTGTCCCACGGGTCGGCCGGTTGCTGCTCGCCGGCGCGCGTTCGGGGCGAGGCGGTCCGGGCCTCGATCTCGCGGTCGCCGAGGACGACCATGTAGGGCACCTTCTGCTCCTGTGCGGCACGGATCTTGTACTGCATCCGGTTGGACGAGGCGTCCACCTCGACCCGCAGGCCGCGCGCCCGCAGGACGTCCGCCAACTCCTGCGCCGCGTCGGCATGACGGTCGGCGATCGGGATCACCACGGCTTGCACCGGCGCGAGCCAGAGCGGGAAGGCTCCGGCGAAATGCTCCACCAGGATCCCGATGAACCGTTCCAGCGAGCCATAGATCGCGCGGTGGATCGCGATCGGACGCTGCGACTCCCCGGCTTCGTCGGTATAGGTCAGGTCGAACCGCTCGGGCAACATGACGAGGTCGACCTGGATCGTGGCCATCTGCCATTCCCGGCCGAGGGCGTCGTCGATATAGATGTCGATCTTGGGCGCGTAGAACGTGCCGTCCTTGGGCTTCTCGATGAACGGGACACCAGACCGCACCAGGGCGTCATGGATGAGTCCTTCCGCTCGCTCCCAGAGCGCCGGGTCGCCGATCGCCTTGTCCGGCTTCGTCGCGAAGGCGAAATGCGGCTCCAGCCCGACCCATGAGTACGCTTCGCGGACCTCGTCGAGCAGGGCCTCGATCTCGTCCGTCAGCTGGTCCGGGCGGACGTAGATGTGGGCGTCGTCCTGGATGAACTGGCGGACCCGGGTCAACCCGGAAAGCGCCCCGGAGCGCTCGTTTCGGTGCAGCCGGCCGTACTCGCTCAGGCGCAACGGCAGGTCACGGTACGACCGCTTCTTCGAGCGATAGATGTAGGTCGATTCCGGGCAGTTCATCGGTTTCAGGCTGAACAGCTGCTTCTCCGACTCGACGATGAACATGTTCTCGGCGTACTGGTCCCAGTGGCCGGACTGGCGCCAGAGCTTCTCCGACACGAGGATCGGGGTGCTGATCTCCTGGTAACCGCGACGTTCCTGGAGCTCACGCATCGCCGTCTCCAGCGTGCGCCAGATGCGCTGGCCCTTGGGATGCCAGAAGGCCGATCCTGGCGACACGTCGTGGAAGGAGAAGAGGTCGAGCTGCACGCCGAGGCGACGATGGTCGCGCTTCTTCGCCTCGTCACGCCGCCAGAGGTAGGCATCAAGCTCCTCCTGGGTCGCCCAGGCCGTGCCGTAGACGCGCTGGAGCATCGGGCGCTGCTCGTCGCCGCGCCAGTAGGCACCGGCGGTGCCCAGCAGCTTGAACGGCCCGATCTTGCCGGTGCTCGCGACGTGCGGCCCCCGGCACAGGTCGATGAAGGGGCCCTGCCGGTAGAAGGTCGTGGGCGGCATCGGCGTGCCATCGGTGGCAGCCGACGCCGCAAGGTCATCGATGATCTCGACCTTGAACGGCTGGTCGCGCTCGACCAGCGCGGCGTGAGCGGCCTCCGGCGTCTCCTCGCTGAGCTCGAACGGATGGTCGGCTGCGATCGACTCACGCATCCGCGCCTCGATCGCCGGCAGGTCGTCCGGGGTCAGCGGTCGAGGCAGCAGGAAGTCGTAGTAGAACCCGTCGGCGATGACCGGGCCGATGCCAAGCTTCGTGCCCGGGAAGAGGTCCAGCACCGCCTCCGCGAGGACATGGGCCGCGGAGTGGCGCATCGGCCCGAGTTCGCCGGCGGCGCCGTGATCCATGAGTTCATCGGCCGAGCCACGCACGGGGACGTCGGGCAACGCATCGGGGACAGTGGCGTCCGACTCCTCGGCCGGCGGTGCTACCTGCTCAACCATCGTGGGGTGCTCCGGCCGGGAGGGATGTGGTGGGCGACACTGGACTCGAACCAGTGACCTCTTGCATGTCAAGCAAGTGCTCTAACCAGCTGAGCTAGCCGCCCGGTTTCACGAGGGATTTCACCCAATAAGTGAGTAGGTGCTTGCCCTACGCCGCATTTCAGCCCATGCTATCAGCGCGATACATCATGGATGGGAGGTCCCTTCGTGGCCGTCAATCTACCAGACGCTCCGGAGCTCGTCACTCCGGGCGACCTCGGCGACGAGCTTGCCTCGTTCACCAGGTCGATGCGGGCGCTGAACGTCAGCCCCAACACGATCCTCGCCTATGGCGGCGCCGTCCGCCAGTTCGGGCGATGGCTGATGGCCCAGGACCATCCGACGACAGTGGCGAAGATCGAACCGCGCCATGTCGACGACTGGATCAACAGCATCCTCGAGACGAGCAAGCCTGCGACCGCCCACAACCGCTGGCGCGGCTTGCAGCGGTTCTTCAACTGGTACGCCGAGGTCGACGACGATTTCGCGAGCCCGATGCGGAAACTCCACCCCCCGCGTCTGCCGCGATTGATGCCGCGCGTCCTGACCCTCGACGAGCTGCGGATGGTCCTTGGGACCTGTCAGGGCTCGTCATACGAGGATCGCCGTGACAACGCCCTGATCCGGGTCCTGTTCGATACCGGAGCCCGCCGCCACGAGATCGCGGCGCTCCGCTACTCCCCCAGCGATCCCGACGATCGGGCGATCGACATGCGCCGGGCCACGGTCCGCGTCCTCGGCAAGGGCGGCAAGGACAACGTGATCGCGCTCGGCGACCGGACCCTGTCGGCCGTCGACGACTACCTTCGGGCGCGCAAGAAGCGCCCGCACGCCGCCCTGCCCTGGTTGTGGCTCGGCAAGCGTGGCCAGCTGACCGACAGTGGGATCGCCCAGGCGATCCGCGATCGCGGGACGCGCGTCGGGATCACCGGGCTCCATGCCCACGACTTCCGCCACGCCGCGACCCACCACGAGCTCGCCGGCGGGATGAACGAGGCGGACGTGATGTCGAAGCGCGGCTGGGACTCGCCGGCCATGCTCCGGCGCTACGCCTCGACCACGGCCAACGCGCGGGCGATCGCGGCGAGCCGCAAGCTCGCCCTGGGCGACAAGCTGTGAGTGACACGACCCGCCACAGCGGCACGATAGCCCTCCGGGCGTCTCTATGTGTCGAGGGTCGCTCTACGTCTCCAGGTCGAAGGTGTCCGCCGGCACGTCCAACGTCTCGGCGATCGCCGACCGCATGGCGTCCAGGGCTGCCTCTGGCCTGTTGCGATCACCGCACGCCGGGTAGCCCGTCGGCCGCCCAGGAGCCGTCCTGGACGGGCCGGAGCCGGTAGCCCGGGCGGTCACCCTGAGCGATCCGGCGGGCAGCCTGGACCGCCGCCGCCTGCTTCTGTCCCTCGCTCATCCCGCGTCGGCCATGGGATAAGTGTCGGGCAAGTCGCGCCGGCTAGGGTGTCACAGCCTCGGCTCCGGTCCCAGACCCTCATCGGCGCTGGTTCCGGTGCGCGTGCGCTCCATCCTCTCGTTCCGGCGCATTGGCAGGGTGTACCATCGATGCGGCCCAATTTGAGCCTACGGCAGTCGGTGGCGCGGTACGAGCCGCGGGGACGCCCGAGAGATCCCGCTGAAGCCCGAGGAGTTTGCGCATGGTATCCCGCCTTGGTGCGGCAGCCGCCGCGATCGCCCTCACCCTCGTCGTGGGCGGGCCCGTTCACGCCTCGCTTGAGGTCGAATCACACGACCGCGCGCAGGCGCCAAGTGCCGGTTCCCCCGCCTCGGATCTGAGGATCACGCTGGGGCGACTTCTCGGCGAGCACGCCTACCTGGTCATGGAATCGATGCGCGCCGTCGCAGAGGACCGGCCCGACTTCGACGCCCTCGCTGGCGGGCTTGCGGCCAGCACGAATGCCCTGCGGGGTGCCTTCGCGAGCGTGTACGGGGAGGCGGCCGGGACCGCGTTCGTCCCGATCTGGCAGCAACACATCGATGCCTTGTTTGCGTGGGCTCGCGCCGAGGCCGCGGGAGACAAGTCCGCCGCCGATGCCGCGCTCGCGTCCTTGCAGCAGTACCGGGCCGCTTTCGGCAAGTTCCTGACGGACGCCAACCCGAAGATCTCGGGTGACGCCGAAGCGCATGCCCTGCAGCTCCACCTTGACCAGCTGACATCGTTCGTGGGCATGGATTACGCCCAATCATTCGCCACGGAGCGTGCCGCCTATTCGCACATGTTCAAGTTCGGCGACGACCTGGCCCGCGCGATCATCGCGCAGTTCCCAGATCGATTTCCCGACGGCAACGTCGCGTTCAGCCCGCGCACGTCGCTGCGCCTGGATCTCGGACGGCTGCTCGGCGAACATCTGGTCGTGGCCGCTCAGGCCATGCGCGCCGGGCTGGGCGAGCGCCCCGACATGGCTGCTTCCGCCGCTAGCCTCGAAGCCAACAGCAAGGATTTGGCGGCGGCGATCGGTCGCATCTTCGGGGCCGATGCAGGCGAGGCCTTCGGCAAGGTCTGGGGTCGCCACCTGACGACATATCTGGGTTACATCGAAGCTGTCCGCGATGGCGACGCCGCGGCACGCGCCGAATCGCTCGCATCGCTGCACACGTATCACACTGGCCTCGCTGAGTTCTTGAACACCGCGATCCCGGCTCTCAGCCGAGCGGACCTTGAGGCGCTGATCAGTCACCACGTGAGCGCCCTGATCAACCAGGTAGACGCGGCGGCTGCCGGTGACCACGTACGAACGGTCGCCGTTACCCAGGAGGCATATGCCCAGATGTTCGAGGTGGGGGACGCGCTGGGTGTCGCCGTCGCCAACCAGTTCCCGGACCGGTTCGAGGACCTGAAGGAGATACCCGCGACGGACACGGCCTCCGATATTGGTCAGTCGCGCGATCCGAATCCATTGCCCTGGGTCGTGGTCACCTTGTCCGCGGCGATCACATGCGTGCGGGTGACGCTTTCGTCGAGTCGCAGGCGTGACCGAGGGTCGTGAAAGGCTTCTGCGAATCGTGCGGACGATACCCGAACCTGCTGGAACGGGTACGCGGACGAGGCCTGACCCGCCGGGAAGGCGGCCTCTATCTGTGCCCGGATTGTCAAGGTCTACAGAAAGCCCCGGGTTTCTCGCTGGGGGCCGTATCCCGGTCCTTTTCCGAACTGACGCGACGGGGGCCGGCCCCCGTCGCCGTAGTCATCATCGCGATGGCGATCCTCGTCGGCGTCCCATTGTCGGTGGCGATGTTCGCGCCGGGCGGCAGCGGAGGCGTCCAGGGCGTCGCCCAACGCGGCCCGAGCCCGCTTCCCTCGGAAGCTTCCACGCCTGCCGTAGCCCACTCCGCCCATCCGTCGGGTCGAGGCCGGACGGCTGCGCCGAGTTCGAGCGTGCTGCCCGCCTCGGCCATGCCTTCGCCCACCGCGACCGACGAGCCAGCGGCAAGCCGCGATCAGCCGACGCCGGCATTCTCGCTTGGCGAGGCCGCGGTCCGGACATGGCAAGGGCCGTACGGGGAGACCCGTCTTCAGGTCATCTTGCCCGTCCGCAATGACGGGGCGCGCTGGCTTGCGCTCCCACGCTCTACCAGTACCTATCGGATCGTCGATCAAGAGGGACGCGAAGTCGCGAGCGGCGTATTCACTGCTGCGCTTCCCGCCACCGTGGGTCCCGGTGAGACCGGCTACCTGGTCGACACGGTCAGCGTGAGGTTCGTCGATCCGACCGGCGCCCAGTCGGTCGAGGCTGATGTCCGCGCGATGCAGACGGATGCGCCTGTCGCCAGCATCTCGGTTTCGGAACTTTCGGCCGCCACAAGTCCAGCAGGGGGACTACGGGTGACCGGCCAGGTCCGGAACGACGGTGCCACGGCAACGCAGTGGATCATGGTCGGGGCCGTGGCCCTGGCTAAGGACGGCACTCCGATGGGGGCTGTGTATGACCCCACCGATGTCGGGCGCCTGGAGCCGGGCGAGGTCCTCGCGTTCGACACCGAATATCCGGGAGCCCCGCCGCCGTCGGCTGGAGTCGCCGACGACCTGATCGGGATGGCATTCGAGACCCTTCCGTAGCGCCGCGCCCGAAGCTCGGCGGAAAACGGGTGTCTACTGGCGCTACGTTTCCGAATGTATGACGTGCAGACATAGGCAGGGCTAGCGTAGGTTATGCATGCCTTCAGAACCTGCAATCAATACCAGGGACTGGGCGATGTACCGGGGTGATATCGGAGGATGACAATGCGCCGACTACATCGTTGTCCTGGCCCACGACCAGGGGCTCGGTGCCGGAGGCCACATCCGGGTGAGCACCTGGGCTATCACGGCCTCTGCGGCAGATCCTTCGCTATCACACGGCGGACCAGGCGGCTCGCGCGACCTTTGACGGTCCGTCAGGGGCTGTCGCAAGGCTTGGAAAAGGAGCCGACTCCGGGTTCCTGGGTCCTGTCGCGGTTCTGGAAGGGGACCCCCGGAAGGGAAGGATGAGCGACCGGGGGTACCCACACGCCGCTGATCCGACCGCCGCAGACCGCGCCCCGTGAAGGTGCACCCCGACCCGAAATCAGGACCCCCTCATGGCCGCCAGCCCCATCGCGCCGACTCCGAGCCACTCGCGCTCGCGACGGTAGCGCCGACATTGGCGGCGAAGCCCGACCGGGTCTTCGCGGAGTCGCCGACCGACTTCACGATCTCCGATATCTGCAGCTTCCCGGTCCGCGCCGAAGTCGTCGTCAACCAAGAGTACGCGACGACCTTCTACGACCGCGACGGCAATGTGACCCGAACGCACATCAGTGGTCGTTACGTCGTCCGCCTTACGAACACGACGACGGGCACCGCGATCAAGCTGCAGGCTTCAGGGCCGGGCAGCTTCGTGGCCGACGCCGAGGGGCTCACCGTTAACGCCCGGGGCACCTGGCTCCTGTTCTTCGCCGGTCGCCTGCTCGCCGTCACCGGTCACACGACCCTCCGCGTCGATGCTGCAGGCGAAACCATCGTGGGTGTCCGCGGCCGGACCGTCGACTTGTGCGAGGTCCTCGCCGGGTAACGGCTCCGTTTCCGCGGCGGCCCCGGCTCCGCGCGTTTCGCTCTGTCGTTGACGGCGAGACGAACGGCGACCGGAGGCCTCTGTGTGTCGAACCGCATTGGACGTGGAGCTCCAGGGTTAGGAGGGCGTGCCACCGTCCAACTCAACTTCTGCAACGGCTTCGCCCTGGTCAGGGCACCCACTACCCACGAGCGGATACCAGCCATAGGAGGTTCCCCATGCGTCGTGCCGTTCCACTCGTCCTCGCCGTCGGCCTTCTCATCGCGCTGCCGGGTTCGATCCTTGCAGCCAAGCCAGACCGACAATCCTCCCTGCGCCGGAGACTATCGAGCTCGTCGACGTCTGCGATTTCCCGGTGCTCCTGACAATCCTCGTCAATCGGGAGTATGGGACCGCCTTCATCGACGGCCGCGTTATCATCACCGGTCGTTTGGTCATCCGGGTAACGAACCTCGACACGACGAAGTCCGTCGTCCTCAACGCGTCAGGTCCCGGCCACATCGACCGCGACGGGACGTTCACGGCCGAGGGACGCTACCTGGCGTTCGGCCCGACCATCGATGGCCTCAACCTGTACACGGGGCACCGCGACTACTTCACGGCGGTCGGGTCAGGACACGTCGTGTCCGTCTGCGACATGCTGGCCGGCTGACGCAGCGCACGCGGCACCCGGGCGCACCTGTTCTCCTTAGTGTCGTGCCACAGCGAGCATTCGCGCCATGGGCTCCGCTCAAGGAGCCACTGCCCGTCGCCTAGCGCCACAGGCCCGCCACAGACGCCCGGAGCGGCCCACAGCCCTCCGGGCGTAGCTATGCTTGGTGACAGGGATTCCGAGATATTGGAACAACCGTGGAGGAGGGGCTGATGGACTCGATCGGGTTCCTGATCATATGGGTGCTATTCGCGCTACTGGTGGGGTACGCCGCGTCGCGGAAGGGCCGCAGCTTTGGCGTGTACGCGCTCCTGTCGCTTCTCCTATCGCCGCTACTCGCGCTGATCATCCTGGTGACCTCGGGCGACGCGAAGCCCACACAGCCGCCGGTGGTGACCGGCGTCGCCGACGAGCTCGGCAAGCTGGCCCAGCTCCGCGACTCGGGCGTCATCACGGCTGCCGAGTTCGAGCGGCAGAAGGCCGCCCTGCTCGTGCCGGCGATCAAACCCCGTAGCGTGGAGGTCCCCGCGCAGGGTGGGGCGGAAAGGAGCGCAAGTAGTACGAGCGGTCTGGGGGTGTCCAGGATGGCAGCCGACGTCCCTTCCAGACTGCCCGGCGGCTGGAGGGTTGACAGTATCCGCTGCGCATGGCCGGCCACGAAGCTTGGCGCGCGATGACCCCGGGGGGTTCCTTCCTCCCTCCCGGGTATTCGCTGCCCGTGTGTATCCGGGGCGCCCCAACGCCGGCCATTCCGTCACTCCATGGCGACATCGAAGCCGTCGGCCGGTACGTCGAGCTCGGCCGCGATGACTACCCTGACAGCCGCCAGGCTCTCCCGTCGACCCACCACTGGTACTGGCAGCCAAGGCGAGCCCACGATCGCGTAGGAGCCGTCCAGCGCGGTCCTGACCCGGTACAAGGGTCGCTCGCCTCGCGCGATCATCCGAGTGCTCGCCTGGATGGCCGCCTTGCGCTTGGACGCTTCGCTGAGTCCACGTCGTGCCATGGGATCAGTGTCAGGTAAGTCGCGCCGGCTAGGGTGTCATTGCCTCGGCGCCGCGTCCGCCCTAACAGCGACGAGCCGTGGCATTACCGCCACGTCGGTCGGGCGCGGGCGGCCAGGATCAGGGCGAGCGGGCTGACCCTGCGCGATTACCTGTGGATCGAGCAGACCGAGCCAGCCGCGACAGCGACGCCCAGCCAGCCCGTCAGCGCGAGTCCGGCCAACTAGCACGCCGATGGCTCGCGCGGACAAGGAAAGGGCGCGGCTCGCGCCGCGCCCTCTTCGTGCAGGAGCGCGAGAGCTACGGAGTGCCGTCCCCGTAGATGTTCTGATCCAGCCCTCCGCGACGTGGACAAGTATCGCCGGTCCACGACTGGCTTGCGGCGTCGAAGGTTCGACACTGGAGGACATCGGCATTGTCGTCGTCGTCCTCGGCCAGCTCGCGCTGGTCCACGCCCGGAACGGTGTTGCGCCAATCGGTCCACACGCCATACGAGAACGTCCCGACCGAGCTGACCCACAGGTAGTCGCCCGCGAATGGCACGGTCCGTCCTCCGAACTGCTCATAGTTCGGGTTGCTCCTCACGTCGGTCACCCGCGATGCGACGCTCCACGACGTTCCGCGGTCCGTTGAGGCAGCCGCGTAGACGTCCAGCGACGGCACTGTCGTGAGATCGGCGCAGTTGCCGATCGGTCGGGTCCGCGAGTAGCACGGATCGCGGCGACTGTCGTACCACAGGGCGTGCAGCGTGCCGCCGTCGGCCGAGACGTCCGGGAAGAGCTGGTGGCCGGTCGATTCGGGATCGATCAGGCTTGGGCTGGTCGCCCCGCCGGTTCGGCCATTCAGCCGGATCGAGTAGATGCCGGACTGGCTGCCCGTGCCGACGCCGATCGAGCCGTAGGTCGTGCCGGTCTTGACCTGCGTGCCGGGCTTGGACGGGTCGTACACGAAGTACACGTACTCATGCTGTCGGTCGTTCTGATCGGCGGTGGCGCGCACCTGGGTATCGCGTCGGAAGAAGGTGTAGCCCGACAGGCAGTGAGCGCCGAAGTCGCCACAGTTCCGGGCGTTGCCCGCTTCTTCCTCTTCCTCCTCAGCGGCCGGATCGTCGGGCGAGTTCGTCGTCGGGATCGCCTCGGGATCCGAGACATCGGTGGCGTCGTACGGCACGAATCTGGTCAGGCGGCGGACCTTGCCGAAGGTGGCGCCGCAGTCGGTGCTCTTGACGTAGTCGATCGCATCCGAGCCCTTGCCACGACCCATGAACTCGCGGAAGACGACGTAGACGTTGCCATTGCCGGTGACCGCGATGTCCGCGAACTGAACGTCGTGGATGCCGGAGCTGATCTTGGCCGGATGACTGAACGAGACGCCGTGATTGGTCGAACGGCTGAAGAAGATGCCCACGCCCCCGTTGCCGGTGAAGCGCGAGTAGCTGAAGTAGACGTTGCCATCACAGCGACCGAGCGTTCGATCCGCCTCGATGGCGGTCTTGTCGTTGAACTTGCCGAGCAGATTGGGTGCGGAGCTGCCGCGGGCCACGACGACGCTGCGCCGGAACTCCTGTCCGTCATTGATCGTGGCGCCGGCCGGACCGGCAGGGTTCACGTACGTGGCGACGTACACGTCACCGAAGGTCTTGAGTGAGCCCGCGGGGTCATCCGAGCTTTCCGAGCCGGCGAACAGACGGCCATGCGCATCCCAGGCGAGGACCGGGTCGCCCGATGAGGCGGTCCGGATCCGGGCTCGAGCCGCGTACGGCGAGGTATCGCCCGGGTAGCCCGGGACGAGTGAACTAGAGAAGCTTCGCCCGGCGTCCTCGGAGCGGTAGTAGCCAAGCCAGATCGGTCCGGAGGGGATCGGCGCGCCGTTCGCGTCGTCGCCGTCGTTGTACACGGCGCAATAGTCGTTTGAGCTGCCAACGATGACGTTCGTATCGCGTGGATCGACCGCAATGGACGGCTCATTCTGGCGGCCACGGGAACGGGAACACTCGTCGAGCACCGGGTCCGTGTAGGCTTTGCCCGTGTTGAGCGTGTAGTTGCTGATGTAGCCGCCGAGGTCGGGAGCGTCGTTGCTCAACCTGACGTCACCGGCCGGAGAGGACGCCCCCACTGACCCGGGAGCGGCGAGGGACGCGATCAGGGCGGCGGCGGCAAACACCCGCCCACTTCGATGGATGCGCATGCAAAACCTCGAGGTACGACAAGCGACCTGGCTGCAGCCTCCGCGAAGGCAGAGGCCGATGGTATACCGTCCAGCGATCTTTGCTTCGAAGACGATCCGGGAGCCGGCAGGCAGCCTCGGGGGCCGGCACACCTCCTGGGGTCGGCAGGCGGCTTTGGGCCAGCAGTCCGCCGGGGGCGGGCACCCGATCGGGGACGCCGCGTCGTGCCACGCGATAAAGGTCAGGTAAGCCGCGACGGCTAGGCTGTCACGGCCCCTTCTCCGGTCCCGGACCCTCGATCCCGGCGCCCAGTCGCCGGCAGTCGGTCCGGGCCGACCGGGGCGTTATCTGCTGAATCCGCGGATCGGCCCGACGGACGCCATTACGCGGTTCACCCGATAAGGTGCAGGGCATAACAAGGCCCACGGCGCATCGCGTCGTGGGCTCTGTTACTCGGGCGGTACGCCGCATCCGGCTATGCGCATGTCAAGCAAGTGCTCTAACCAGCTGAGCTAGCCGCCCGGGTCGCCGGTCTCCCATCCGATCGTGGCTTGGCGACCGTTGGCTCACGAGGTGTTCCACGTCCCGCGACAGTCGCCAGGCCCCAGCAAACGAGTCGCCAGCGGCCCGCGAATGCTACCCGAAGCGCAGCCCTCGGACAACCGCAGGGCGGCCGCAGGTCCGTTCAGGGATGATGGCGCCGTGGACTATGAGTTGATCGACGCTGGCGGCGCGGCGCGGCTGGAGCGATTCGGGGAGCACGTGGTCGATCGGCCGTATCCGGGTGCGCTGGACGCACCGCAGTTCCCCGACCGATGGCCGGACGCGGACCTGCGCTTCGATCGGGAGACGGGCTGGATCGGCACCGGCGTCGATGCCGCACGCGAAGGCTGGTCGGTCGAGATCGACGGTCTCCGGATGGAGCTTCGACCGACCGATGCCGGCCAGGTCGGGCTGTATCCGGAACATGCCGGGATGCTGCCCTGGCTGCGGGAGCAGGTCGAGGCCCGAGAGCCAAACCTCAGCGTGCTCCACCTGTTCGCCTCGACCGGGCTGCTGACGCTGACGCTGGCCCGGGCCGGTGCGGCCGTCGTCCATGTCGACTCCGCTCGGCCGGCGATCGCCTGGGCCCGCCAGAACGCGATCCTCAATGGCCTGACCGAGCGGCCCATCCGCTGGCTCCAGGATGACGCGTTCGGCTTCACCTCCCGGGAACTCCGCCGGAACCGCCGCTATGACGGGATCGTGCTTGACCCGCCGAGCTATGGACATGGCGGTTCGGGCCGGGCGTGGCGTGTCGAGGCGGATCTCGTCCCGCTCCTCCGTGCCTGCCGCCGGATCGTCGCTTCGGACGGCTTCATGCTCCTCACGGCGCACACGGAGGGATACGGGCCGGGTGACCTGCGGTCGACGCTGGCCGGCGCGCTGGGACATCCTGCCGGAGTGTTCGAGCACGGTCCGCTCGTCACCGAGCGCGACGACGGGCCGCGCCTCAAGCTCGGTGCGTTCGCCCGCTGGGACGGCCGCTCGACGTGACCTCGCGACCAGACCTGGGCGTCACGCTCACGAGCGCGTCCAACCCGCGCATCCGGGCGGCGATCGCCCTGCGCGACCGACGGGAACGCGAGTCGAGCGGCCTGACCCTGGTGGACGGCGCGCGCGAGCTGCGCCGCGCGATCGACGCGGGCGTCGAGATCGTCGA
>JACCVB010000235.1 GCA_013698385.1 Chloroflexota bacterium | reverse complement strand
CCATCGACGACCGCCGCCTGAACTTCCAGTTCGCGACGGAGGTCGCGTACGAGATCAAGGGCGGGAAGAAGGGTCGGCTGTTCAAGAACCCGACCTACACGGGCATCACCTACGAGTTCTGGCGCTCCTGCGATGCCGTCGGTGACGAGCGCAGCTACGTGATGCTGGGCACGCCCAACTGCGGCAAGGGCGAGCCCGGGCAGACCGGCCACGTCGGGCACGCGGTGTCGGGCGCTCGGTTCCGCGATGTCCAGGTGGGCGTCGGCAAGTGGTAGAGCGGGCGGGGGTCGCCCCATGAACGACGATCGCGCGCAGGACGCCGTCGGCCTTGCCGAGCGTGCCCTGGACCACGCCCTGCGCGAAGGCGTCACGGAAGCGGAGGCGCTCGTGACCCGCGAGGATGCCGCGCTGACCCGATTCGCCAACAGCCAGATCCACCAGAACGTGGCCGAGACGAACGTGACCGTGAACCTGCGCTTCGTCGTCGGCAAGCGAGTCGGCGTGGCCTCGTCCGACCGGACGGACGACGAAGGCCTGCGCCGGCTGGCGGCCAATGCCGCGGCGATCGCCCGGGTCCAGGAGGAACTCGACGACTGGTGCGGCCTGCCCGAGCCGACGCCGATCGAGGAGGTCCGGGCCGCCTATTCACCGGCCACCGCGGACGCCTCCCCGGAACTCCGCGCGGAGGGCGTGCGGGCGGTCATCGCCGCCGCGGACGATGCTGGGGTCACCGCCTACGGCTCGTACTCGACCGGCACGGAGACGACGGCCGTGGCAAATTCGAGGGGCGTGCGCGCCGGCGGGACGCGGACCGTCGCCCAGCTCCTGACCGTGTCCATGGGCCCGGATGGCGGCACGGGCTACGCCGAACGGGCCTCGATCGATGCGACGACGATCGATGCCGCGGCCATCGGTCGCGAGTCGGCGGACAAGGCTCGCACGACCGCGAACGCGGTCGCCATCGATGCCGGCGACTACCCCGTCGTGCTCGAGGAATACGCCGTCGTCGACCTGCTGGACATGCTCGGGTACCTCGGGTTCAGCGCGCTCGCCGTGCAGGAGGAACGCAGCTTCGTCGAGATCGGCCGGCGGATCGGCACCAACCTCGTCACGATCGTCGATGACGGGCGGGATCCGGCCGGGCTGCCGATGGCGTTCGACTACGAGGGTGTCGCGAAGCAGCGTGTGCCCCTGCTGGAGGACGGTGTCTGCCGGGGCGTCGTGCACGACTCGCAAACGGCGGCGCGGGCCGGCGTCACGTCGACCGGCCACGGGCTGCCGGCGCCCAACCCGTACGGGCCGTTTCCCTTGAACATGGTCATGACCGCGGGGTCCGCGTCGCGGGAAGAGCTGATCGGCGGACTGGACCGCGGCCTGCTCGTGACCCGCTTCCACTACACGAACCCGGTCCACCCCAAGCTCGCGATCATCACCGGCATGACCCGCGACGGAACATTCCTCGTGGAGGGCGGCAGGATCGTGGGCCCGGTCCGGAACCTGCGCTTCACCCAGAGCTACCTCGATGCGATGGCCGGCGTCGTGGCCGTCGCACGCGAGCGCAAGACGCTCAAAGGCTTCCTCGGCGGCGTCGTCGTGCCGGCCCTCCGACTCGAAGGCTGGACGTTCACGGGCACCACGGAACACTGAGGCGTCTTTCTACCAGAACGTGATAGAGTTCTACCATGCCGGACCTGAACATCAAGAATCCGGAGGCGTACCGTCTGGTCAGGAAACTCGCCGACGCGACTGGGGAGTCGATGACGGAAGCGGTGACCGTCGCCGTCAGGGAGCGCCTCGAGCGGATCGAACGCGACTTCCGGGTGGATGAGATCCTCGCCATGGCCAAGGAGATCCGGGATCGACTGCCTCCCGGGTATCTGGATCAGGACTTCGACGATCTGCTGTACGACAAGGACGGGCTCCCGCAGTGATCATCGATACGTCCGCGCTCGTCTCGATCCTGCGCGGAGAGCCCGAGGCGGCGGCGTTCGCCGAGGCGATCCGCATGTCTGAGGTCCGCATGATGTCGGCGGCGAGCTATGTCGAAGTCGGCATCGTCATCGATGGGAGCGGCGATCCCGTCGCCAGCCGGCGGGTGGACGAGCTCATCGCGGCGATGTCCATCACGATAGAGTCGCTCACGCCGACGCAGGCCCGGATCGCGCGGGAGGCCCATCGGGACTTCGGTCGGGGCAGCGGACACAAGGCACGGCTGAACTTCGGCGACTGCCTGGCGTACGCCCTCTCGATCGAATCGCGGGAGCCACTCCTGTTCAAGGGTGAGGACTTCGCGTTGACGGACATCCCATACGTCGGCACGCCCACCGTCCGCCGTCGCCTCAGTGAGGTCGTGGGCTCGTACGGAACCGTGAAGGTGGGGGCATGACACCCCATCCCGCCTTCGATGTGGAGGCCCTGCGCGCCGAGTTCCCGGC
>JACCVB010000261.1 GCA_013698385.1 Chloroflexota bacterium | reverse complement strand
CGACCGGCAACCTCGACCCGCTCATCAGCTGGGAGATCCTGCAGCTCCTGCTGCGGATCAACGAACTCGGCGTCACGGTACTGATGGCGACCCACAACGCCGAGGTCGTGACCGCGCTCCGCAAGCGGGTCGTCGCACTCGAAGAGGGCCGGGTCATCCGCGACGAGATCGGTGGCGCCTACCACCGTGAGGACTGACCGGTGATCTCGTTCGTCGTCTTCAGCCTGAAACGGGCCTGGCAGGGCTTCTGGCGCAACGCCGTCATGAGCCTCGCCGCGACGGCCACGATGGTCCTCATGCTCCTCTTGCTGGCCGGTTTTTGGATCATCCAGACGGGCTTGCTCGCAGGACTCCAGTTCACCGAGCAGAAGGTCGAGGTCGTCGCCTACCTCCAGCCCAACGTGACCGACAACCAGGTCGCCACGCTGAAGGCGGAACTCGAGGCGATGCCCGAGGTCGATTCGGTCAGCTTCATCAGCCGGGACCTGGCCCTCGACCGCTTCCGCGCATCGATGCGGGCACAGGGTCGTGACGACCTCACGCAATATCTCGACGCCAACCCGCTGTATGCCAGCATCGAGGTCAAGCTCGTCGATCCGGCGTCCGTGCGCGTGGTGAGCAAGACCTTGCGGGGCGACCTGTCCGTCCGCAACGTCATCAACATCGAGGATCTGGTGGAGCGCGTGTTGACCGTCACGAGCATCCTGCGGACGGCCGGCACGGTCGTCCTGCTCGTGGTCGGGGTCATCGCCCTGTTCATCATCGTGAACACGATCCGTCTGGCCGTGTTGGCCCGGGCGGAGGAGATCGAGATCATGCGCCTGGTCGGCGCATCGGACGCGTTCATCCGCTGGCCGTTCGTGTTCGAGGGCGCGTTCGTCGGGTTCCTGGGGGCGGCGTTCACGCTGGCGATCCTTGCGGCCTCGGCGGACCCGCTGAGCGGCTTCCTGGTCGACTTCTTCCGAGTCCTGCCGCTCCAGGTCGGGTCGCTCACGCGAGACGTCGTGACGCTGGTCATGGGCGCCGGGGTCGGGCTCGGGATCCTGGGCTCCTGGCTGTCGGTCCGGACCTACCTGATCCGCTGACCGGTGGACCCGCTGGCCCCGCTTCCGCCCGACTTCGCCAACCGTCCGGTCTTGCCCGTGGGATCGCGCCACGGGAATGCGCGCCACTTCTTGCGGGTTCCTGTCTTGCCGTTGGCTGTCGCCGTGGTCGCGCTGCTGACCGGTGGTGCCCTGTTCCTGTCCGGCTACTCCATGGGCCGCCAGGCCGCCTCGGAGCCCGGGACCCCGGTCGGTCGGGACGAGGCATTCCGGCCGTTCTGGGACACGTATCACGCGATCACGGAGCGGTACGCGGGCGGCGAAGTCGATCGCGAGGCGCTCGTGCAGGGCGCCGTCAAGGGCATGATCGAGTCGCTGGGCGACCCGTATTCCTCCTACCTCAGCCTGACGCAATATCGGGACAGCCTCCAAAGCATCGGCGGGCAGTTCGAAGGCATCGGCGCGCAGGTCTCCAGCCGGGCCGTCGACGGCGCCGAGGGGTGCACACCCCTGGGTCTTTCGTGTCGGCTGCTGATCGTGGCGCCCATGGACGGTTCGCCGGCCAAGGCGGCGGACCTGCGGGCGGGCGACCTGGTCCTCGCGATCGACGGGGCATCCCTGGATGGCCTGACCGTGGACGAGGCCAGAGGGCGGATCCGAGGTCCGAAGGGCAGCCTCGTGACCCTGACCGTGAGGCGCGGGTCGCAGGACGACCTCGCCGTGCGCATCACCCGAGATGTCATCCAGCAGGAGGAGGTCGGGTCACGCGTCCTAGCCGATGAGCGCGTGGGGTACGTGCGACTGAACGGCTTCTCTGATCGCAGCGCACGGGAGATCAGGGAGGCGCTCGCCGCACACGTGGAGGGGGGCCGAACGAGGCTCATCCTGGACCTGCGTGGCGACCCTGGCGGCTACGTGACGGCAGCGAGGGACATCGCGAGCCAGTTCATCGCATCCGGGGTCATCTTCTGGGAGCAGGACGCGGCCGGCACGCAGACGCCGACCGACGCCCTGCCCGGGGGCGTCGCCACCGACCCGGCGATCAAGGTCGTGTGCCTGATCGACGGCGACAGCGCATCTGCGAGCGAGATCGTCGCGGGAGCGCTGCAGGACCGTGGCCGCGCGCTCCTGGTAGGTCAGCGCTCGTTCGGCAAGGGCACCGTGCAGCAGTGGCAGGAGCTGACCGGTGAGGGCGGCGCGTTCCGGCTGACCGTGGCCCGCTGGCTGACACCAGACAAGCGCTGGATCCACGGGATCGGCCTGGAACCGGACGTGACCGTGGCGGTGTCGTCCGGGTCGGGTGCATCCGCCGCGGACCCGACGGCGGACCCGACGCTCGAACGCGCAGTGGAAGTGCTGCTGGGCGAGGGGCTCGTCTTCGATCGGGGCTGGCACGCGGCAGCCTGAGGGAGGCCGGGGCCGAGCGTGTCGGCGGGGCGGAGTTTGTCGGCTAGGCCTAATCGCAACATTGCCTGACGCCGATCGCCCATCGAAGCCGCGGCGCACGCCAGGTGTTCATTCGGGACACATCACGGAGGCCAAGCTTGAGCGCCGCCGCCCCCGGCCGCTCGG
>JACCVB010000190.1 GCA_013698385.1 Chloroflexota bacterium | reverse complement strand
GCCGTGGAGAAGACCGACGCCAACACGGCGATGATCTTCGTTCCGGCCCGCTTCGCGGCCGACTCGATCATCGAGGCCGCCGACGCCGGGATCCCCACGATCGTGGCAATCACCGAGGGTATTCCCGCCCATGACGAGCTGCGGGTGTACACGCATCTCAAGCGCTCGCCCGGCGTGCGCCTGATCGGGCCGAACTGCCCCGGCGTGCTCTCGCCCGGCAAGGCGAACGTCGGGATCATCCCGGCCGACTTCTTCAAGGAGGGCAACGTCGGCGTGGTGTCACGCTCGGGCACGCTGACTTACCAGATCGGCAACGAGCTGGCCCAGAGCGGCTTCGGGAACTCGTCGATCGTCGGCATCGGCGGCGACCCGGTCCCCGGCTCGAGCTTCGTCGACATCCTCCAGCTGTTCGAGGACGACCCGGAGACGGAGCTGATCGTAATGGCCGGTGAAATCGGGGGCTCGTCCGAAGAGGAGGCGGCCGAGTACATAGCCGAGCACATCTCAAAGCCGGTCGTCGCCTACATCGCCGGCTTCACCGCGCCGCCGGGCAAGACCATGGGCCATGCCGGTGCCATCGTCTCCGGCACCTCGGGCACCGCGCAGGCGAAGGCCGACGCGCTCGAAGCCAGGAACGTGCGCGTCGGGCGCACGCCGACGGAGGTGGCGGAGATCGCCGTGTCGACGCTCAGTGCGTGAAGCGGTCCGAGGCGTGACGTGAGCTCGGGCGCATCGTCGGCAGCTCCACCGGAGCCGCATGAGCGCTTCAACCTACGCCGGTTCTTGCTCAGTGGGGCAGGCTGGCCATACATACTCGTGCCGCTCATCCCACTGGCCGTTGCGCTGGAGCTCACGCACGCGCCCTCGGAAGTTATCTTCGCCAGCTCGGCGCTCGGGGTTGTCCCTACAGCGGCACTCATGGGCCGCGCCACCGAAGAGCTGGCCGACCGTGCGGGCCCGGGAATCGGCGGACTGCTCAACGTGACCTTCGGCAATTTCCCGGAGCTGCTGATCGCCTTCTTCGCGCTCGTCGCGGGACTGCAGGAGGTCGTCAAGGCATCGCTGATCGGCTCGGTCCTGGGCAACTCCCTGCTCGTCCTGGGCGGGGCGATGCTGGTCGGTGGGTTGGGCCGTGACCGTCAGACGTTCAATCGCAAGGCCGCATCGGCGCAGGCGACGATGCTGCTCGTCGCGTCGGCCGCGCTCATCCTGCCGGCGGTCTTCCAGCTGGTGGATGGCGGTGGGCTGCCGCGGATCGACGCCGAGGAGGTCGACTTCTCAAGCGCGGTGGAGACCCTCTCGCTCGCGGTGGCGATCGTCCTGCTGGCCTGCTACTCCGGCGGCTTGTGGTTCTCGCTCAGGAGCCATCGCGACTTGTTCAACCCGCCGATCGACGAGGCCACGGAGGAGGAGGGGGAGGAGCATCACGAGCCGTGGACCGTCAAGCGCTCGGTCATCCTGCTGGCGCTCGCAGGCCTGGCCGTCGGCCTGATGTCGGAGATCCTCGTGGGATCGATCTCCGAGACCGCCGAGAGCGTTGGCATCAGTGAGTTCTTCATTGGCGTGATCATCGTCGCGGTGGTGGGCAACGCTGCGGAGCACTGGGTGGCCGTCTATGTCGCCGCGAAGAACAAGATGGACCTGGCCGTCAACATCGCCATCGGCTCGAGCGCCCAGGTGGCGCTGTTCGTCGCCCCGGTGCTCGTGATCCTCTCGTTCTTCTTCGGGGACCACCCTTTGGCGCTCGTGTTCAACGGCTTCGAGCTCGCGGCGGTCCTGCTGGCGGTGCTGATCGCCAGCCACGTCACCAGCCACGGTGAGTCGACATGGTTCGAGGGGCTGCTGCTACTCGCGCTCTACACGATGATGGGTGTCACATTCTTCCTGGCCTGAGCACGCGAGCCCCCAGGGCACAGGCGGCAGCGAGCGCGAGCCCGCCGCGGGACGGTCGCCCGCGGCTAGAGCCCCGCGTCCTCGACGTCGGGGCTCTTCGCAGTGTCCGACGCGGCGTCGCTGATCGCGTCGCCGGCGGAACCCTCGGTCTCACCGGCACCCGCCTCGCCGACGACGGCCTCGGACGTCGGGTCGTCCTCGCCGGGCGTCTTCGCCATGTCGCCGGATGCGTCGCTCATGGCCTCGTCGACGCTCGGATGCGTATCGTCCGCCGCGGACTCATGCTGGTCATCAACCACGTGGGCCACCCCCCTTGGAGCGCTCGAACTGCCTCGGAGGCTACCAATCGCGTCAGGACGAGGGCCGCCTGATGTTCGCCCGCACGAGTCGAGGAGAACGGAGCTGAGCATGGTCGTCGGTGTCCCGAAGG
>JACCVB010000184.1 GCA_013698385.1 Chloroflexota bacterium | reverse complement strand
AGTTCACCGACATGGCCGTCGCGCTCCACGAACAATCGGGCGTGGAAGGTCTCCTCGGTCAGGTCCGTGATGATCACCCGCGAGACTCGTGCCTCGACCGCCTCGAGGGCGCTGGCGAACAGGTCGTGGGTCAACGGACGTTCCGGGGTGAGGCCCTGGAGGCGCATCGCGATGGCACTCGCTTCCCACGGCCCGATCCAGATCGGCAAATAGCGTTCGTGGCCCTGCTCCTTGAGGATCACCACGTGGCGGCTGGAGAGCATGTGGACCCGGACGCTCTCGACGGACATCTCGATCAGCTCGTCGTCCATACCGGGATTATCCCACGGCCGTGCGCCTGCGCCGGAGCAGCAGCGCCACGCCCGCCCCAAAGATGAATCCGCCGATGTGGGCGAAGAACGCCACGCCTCCGGTCACGTCCGTGACGCCCAGGGAGGCGAGGCCATCGATCAGCTGGAGCACGAACCAGAAGGCCAGCACGATGACCGCCGGCACGTTGATCAGCTGGTAGAAGAAGCCCAGGAACACGAGCGACGTGATGCGCGCCCGGGGAAACACGACCAGATAGGCGCCGAGGGTCGCCGCGATCGCACCCGACGCCCCGATCGTGGGGATGTCCGATCCGGGCGAGATCGCCACCTGGGTGAGGCCCGCGACGAGGCCACCCAGCAGGTAGAAGGTCAGGAACCGGAGACGACCCAGGCGGTCCTCGATGTTATTGCCGAAGATCCACAGGTACAGCAGGTTGCCCAGGAGGTGCAGCCAGCCGCCATGCAGGAATTGATGGGTGACGAGGGTCGCGGTCTCTCGGGACGCCCACGCACAGCGCGACCAGGCGCTCGTCAACTCGGCCGGGGTCACCCCCCATCGGCGGATGAAGGCATCCAGGGCTTGATCGCCACCACTCGCCTGCAGCCCGAGTTCATACGCGAACGCCCCGAAGCAGGCGACGATCAGGAGGACCGTGACGACCGGCGTGCGACGGGTCGGATTGGCGTCCCGAAGCGGGATCATCGCCTGGCCAGGCTCGACCTAGGGTTTCTTCGTCGGCTTGGGCGTGGCGCTCTCGTTCGGGCTGGCTTCCGGCGACGGGGACGGCGAGCTGGAGGGCGAGCTGGAGGGCGTCGCGTCCGCTTCGAGCGGCGCCTGGTGCAACCCGTCGCTGGCCAGCCAGACCAGCGTGGCCGGAGCGTCCAGGACCCCGGGGGTCACGTACAGCGCGCGCAGGTCGGTCCAGTCCTTGGCCCCACCGGCCAGGCGGTACTGGGCCACGTATGCGGCGCTGCTCTTGTCATAGGCGATGATCCGACGGTTGGATGGATCGAAGGCATACACGGTCCCCTTTCGACGCTCACTGACGCCGGCCACGAGCTCGAAGCGTGGCGCCGGCCGGAGCAATTCGTCACCCGGCGACTTCGGATCCCAGCCTTCGCTCTTGCCCGAGGCGAAGCGCTCCAGCAGGCCGTTCTCCGTGATGAAGATGTCGCCGTCGATGTACATCGAGGTCATCTTGTCCACGGCTCGAGCGGTGGACAGCCAGCCGGTGGACTTGGCCGGGAACCCGCTCCCGTCACTGGCCGGGGGATAGGCCCGGATCTGCTTCTCGGAGGGGTCGATGACGTACAGGTTGTAGAGGCCGCGGTTCACATCCCGCAGGTAGGTCCCGATGGCCGTCACGTCGTCGCCCCACGACGAGGCGCCCTTGACGTCGACCTTGCTGAGCGTGCCCTTGCCCGCGTCATCGGATGGGCGCCACCGCCACAGGACGTTCTTGGCGTCGAGGATCAGGAGGTCGCGGCCGCCGGACGCCAGGAAGCGCGGCTCCGCGACCTTCGTGTTCCCCACCTCTCGACCGGCTCGGACCACGACCGTCGCCTTCTGGCGCTTGAGGTCCACCCGGTAGACGCTCTTGGTCCTGGCATCCAGCACGTATGGGACCGCGTCGGGGCCATTCACGGCGGACTGGAGGTCGAATGGTTCGGCACCATCCTCGGGAACGAACCGGAAGAGGTCGCGCGCGCGCACGTCCACGACCCCGTAGAGCATGTCGAGGCCGGCGACGACCTTGGTCCGAAGTGGGTCCACCGCCCGCGGACTGACCTTGGCGGCCGTCGCCTTGTCGAGTTGGCCGTAGGCCTCCGTGAGGAGTTGCCTGGCCTGCTTGGGATCGTCCTCGATCAGGTTGATGCCCGGCCCGGAGACCTTGTTAAGGCTCGCCTTGGCGGCGTCGAGCGCGACCTGCCCGGCGTTGACCGAGCTGATGGCCTGCTGCTGGCTCGCCCCACCGAACGCATAGACCGCCAGTCCGAGGCCGCCCACGACGGCGATGAGGGCGAGGATCGCGACGGCCGCGCGCCGCTGCGTCTCTCGACGGGATGCGAGCGGGGTCACCCGGCGGTATGCCGCCTTGCGCCGTGGCATCAGATCTTGGGCCCGGCCGATGATCCGTCCGAACGCTCCACCGGCAGCCTCTCGGGCGTTGCCGGCTGCGGCAGACATGGCGGCGCCGGCCGCCTGGACGTTATCAGCGAGGGGGATCGGCGAGCGATCCGGGGCTCCTGCAAGGGGCTCGGCCGGTCGCACCGGGACCAGCGATCGCGCCTTGGACGTCGGGGCCACCTCGGTCGCCTCGAAGGCGATGGCCCCATCGGAGCCCGAGCCGTCTGCGGCCGCGAACCGCGCGTGGAGATGCTCCATCGCGGACTGTGGGTGCAGCGTCAGCATCGCGTCCTTGAGCTCGTCCGCACCAAGCCTGGCGATCATGTTGGGTGAGACCAGCACGAGCGAGTCTCCGACCGTGATCTCGCCTCGCCAGACGTCCGGCTCCAGACCGCTCGATGGCAGGCCACGCTCGCGATGGGGATCGGGCAGGGTGGAGAGGCGGGCCTGGCGGATGAGGTAGGCCTCCGCGGGGCCCACGGTCGCCACGTACATCTCGTTGCCGCGCACGACGGCCAGGCCGACCCCGATCGGGCCGTTGCCGTCGGGTGAGCGCAGCCCGAGCCGATCGGCCTGGTGGACCAGGCGCTTGTTGGCGGTGGCGATGGCCTTCTGGATGCACACCCGGATCCCGGCCGACTCGTCGTAGTAGTACTCGTTCCGGATCGTCTCGGCGGTCAGCCGCGTCGCCTCGAGCGCGTGGCGCGAACTCACGCGCGAGGTCACGAGGAGATACAAGTGGCCCTTCGAGCGCGCCACGGACCCCACGCTCGGCTCGACCACGACAAGCGAATCCGGCGAGTCGGGCAAGCGGTCGTGCTCGGCAACGAGTCCGAGCTTCAGCTGGAGACGGGCAGCCACGCGGGCCTCTCGTAACGGCGGACGGGCGACGGGACGACCCCTGACCGGATCGACGGGCACTCGCCCCGAGATGGCTGGCAGGTGGCGGGCATCATACAACGCGACCCGGGAGTCGGACGCGGACTCGCAGTTCGCGGATGCCCACGCCGCCGGGGGCCGTCGCGAAGGCGGCCAGCAGCTCGCTCGCGCGCAGCCGGAGTTCCTGCGCGACGATCGGCGCGTCGGCATCGATATCGATCGTGAAGCCTTCCAGGCGGGTCACCCGGCATGCCCCCGCGACCGCCGGCACACGCTCGGCGACGAGCGCCTCGAAGGTCGCGATGGCCCGCGCCAGGCGCAACTCATCCTCCAGGCCGAGCGCCCGTGCGGCGTCCGGGATCAGGTCGCCGAGCCTGGTCATCGGCCGGCGGCGGCCGGTCATGCTCGCGCACCGGTCGAGGCCCGGACGAGGATCGCGCCATCCGACTCCGCCCGGACCTGCCAGCCCTGGGCGACCGCCCGCAGGGCCGGATCGAGGTCGTCCGGCGTGGTCGTGGTCACGAATGCCTGCGGCAGGTCGGCGATCCGGCGCACGAGGTGCGCCCGCCGATCCGGGTCCAGCTCGCTGAACACGTCGTCAAGGAGCAACAGCGGTGGGCGCCCATCCAGCTCGGTCAGCAGGTCGAGCTCGGCCAGCTTGAACGCCAGGATCGCGGTCCGCTGCTGTCCTCGCGAAGCAAATCCAGCCAGGTCGCGCCCGGCCAGGTCGAACGCGACGTCGTCGCGATGCGGCCCGATAAGCGTGGCTCCGTTCCAGACCTCGCGATCGGCCGTGTCCACAAGACGGCGCGCCAGAGCATCACGCGGGGTCTCCGAACCGATCGGTGGTGTGTTCGTCACGGTCCGCAGGGTCAGGCCCCCGGCGGCCGCCTCGTCGGGCGCGATCTCACGATGGGCGGCCGCGAGCGGCTGGGCAAGGGCCTCGAGCAGGGCCGCCCGCCCCGCCACGACTCGAGCGCCCGTCTCGAGAAAGGTCTCGTCCCAGAAGCGCAGCTGGTCCCGGCTGGCCGTCTCTTCGCGGATCGCCCGGAGCAGGCTGTTGCGCTGCTGGAGCGTCCGACCATAGCTCACGAGGTCGTCGCCGTATGCGGGAAAGCGTGCGGCAGCAAGGGCATCGATGGCGCTCCGGCGAAGCGACGGCGACCCGATGACCAGGAGCATCTCCTCCGGCGCGAACAGGACGACCCGCAGCCCGCGTCCAAGTGCGGTCGCCCGACGGCCGACGCCGTTGACCCGGATCCGCTTCCGTCCACCGCTGCCATCGGCGCCCGACCGCGTGATGGCCACCTCCAGCACATCGCGACCGACCCGACCCTCCACGCGAGCGAGGTCACGCCCCCAGCGGATCATCTCGCCGTCGGAGGTCGTGCGGTGGGAACGGCCCCAGCCGAGCAAGGCGATCGCCTCGAGCAGGCTCGTCTTGCCGGCCGCGTTTGGGCCCCACACGAGGTGCGGTCCGGGGCCGAAGGTGGCTTCGAGCGCCGCGTACCCGCGCAGGTCGCTGACGACGATCGAATCGAGCAGCGCAGTTTCCCGGTCCGGCCCGTGGGTCGACCCGACCTCCGTCGTCCCGATCAGGACGTCGTGCGCACGGGCATGACGACGTGGACGTAGGTGTCGTCTCCGATCGGCTTGAACACGCCCGGCGAGAGCGGGCCGTTCAGCTCCAGGGCGAACTGGTCGGCCGCGACGTTCGTGAGGACATCCGCGAGGTAGCGGGCGTTGAACGAGATCGTCGTCCCGTCACCCTCCACCGCGGCCTCCACCTCCCCGACATGATCGCCGACCTCGGCGTTCGCGCTGACCGTGATCCCGGCCTCGCTGTCGCCACCGATCTGGAGTTTCACGATATTGGCCGACTCGTGGGCGAT
>JACCVB010000182.1 GCA_013698385.1 Chloroflexota bacterium | reverse complement strand
CGCTCCGCGAACGGCCCGACCACCGCCGGCGCACGCTCCAGGAAGCTCGCCGCGACCGCCGGCTGCTCCAGGATCTCGTCGCGCAGGCTCACCCGCCGGACACTCGCCCGGTCCACTCGATGACGCGGTCTTTCACGCCGTCGATGGTAGATCCACTTTGACCGCGGCAACCTCCCGCCTACACTCCCGATCATGGCGGGCGAGCGTGGGCTGGGTCGGGCGGATGAGCTGGCGACCATCGAACGCGTGATCGAGGCCTTCCCCGACGGCCCGCGGGCCGTCGTGCTGGCGGGCGAGGCCGGGATCGGGAAGACCGTGCTGTGGGAGGAGGCTGGACGACGCGCCCGCGAGCGGGGCGACCTGATCGTCCTGACCGCGCGGGCGAGCGAGGCTGAGCAGACGCTGGCCAACGTCGTCCTGACGGACTTGCTCGAATCGATCGCGGGGCATGCCATCCCGACGCTCCCGCGACCGCAGGCCGACGCACTCACCGGGGCGCTTCTGATCGACCCAGCGGGTCCCGCGGGTGCCACGAACGCTGCGAACGCGGGGGACACCGCCAGGGCCCGGCCGGTGACCGACCCACGAACGCTCGGGACCGCGGTTCTCACCACGCTCCGAATAGCCGCCGCGGAACACCCGGTCGTGCTCGCCATCGACGACGTGCAGTGGGTCGATCCGGGGTCCGAAGCCGCCCTGATGTTCGCGCTTCGTCGCGCGTCGGACATCCCGGTCGGGCTGCTCCTCACCGTCCGGACCGGGACGCCCCCGGGCCCGTCGATGCCGGATCCCCCGCTGGCCAGTGTCCTTGGCGAACGGACGACGACGCTGCGGGTCGGTCCGATCAGCCTGGGCGTCCTTCATCATCTGGTGCGCGACCGGACCGGGACCGTCCTGACCAGGCAGCAGCTCGTTCGGCTCGAGACGGCGTCCGGAGGCAACCCCCTCCTGGCCATCGAGATCGCACGTGAGCTCGACCGCGGCGCTCGCTGGCCGATGGCGGGCGAGCCCCTGCCTGTCCCGTCCGACGCCAGCGGCCTGCTCGGGGACCGGCTCCGGCGGCTGGCGGAGCACGACCGCGAGATCCTGTTCGTGGTAGCCGCCATGTCTGGCCCGACGATCGATTCGATCGCTTCCGCGATGGACGCCGAGCCCCGCAAGGCGATCGATCGCGCCGTCGAAGACGGGGTGCTGCGGTTTCAGCCGGACGGCCGACTCCGGTTTTCGCACCCACTCATGGCCGAGGCCGCGCTCCGAGCCGTGACCCCGGTGCGCGCTCGCCGACTGCATGCCCTCCTCGCGGATCACGCGTCGACGGTCGAAGACCGCGGCAGACACATCGCGCTCGCGGCCGACGGCCAGACAGCAGCAGGCGCAACGATCATCGACGCGGCCGCCATCTCCGCTCGGGATCGCGGTGCGGCCTCGGTCGCGGCCGGCTGGGCGGAAGCGGCCGCCCGCCTGACGCCCGACGACGCACCAGGCGAACGGGCCACGCGTCTGTCCCGCGCCGGGCAGTGGTTCGCCGAATCGGGCGAAGTCGAGCGCGGGCGGAGGCTTCTCCAGGAAGCGATCGCGGGGATGCCGGCAGGAGACGCCAGGGGCGCGGCGCGGCTTGCCCTCGCCCAAACCGCCGGCTGGGAGGGTGGTCCAGCGGCCGTGATCCGTGGCGCGGAGGCGGCCCTGTCCGATGCGACTGACCCGGACCTGCGCGCCAGGATCCACCTGCGTCTCGCGAGCCAACCGGATCACCTGGGCACGGCCGTGGCACTCGCCCACGCAAACGCGGCCGCTCGCGAACTCGACGCGCTGGCTGCCCCCGACCCAGACCTGCTGGCGTGCGCCTTGCTCCAGGGCGCCCAGATCCGGCTCGAATCGGGACTTGCGGATGACGAGGCAACGGTCGCGCGGGCGCTCGCCCTGCTGGCAGCGGAACCACGTCGCCAGCCCGACGGCTCCACGGCGGCGGAAAGCCTTCGGGCGCATGCCATCGGCTGGCAGTGGGCAGCTGACCACGACGACTATGCGACGGCGATGGTTGGCGCACTCGCCGACGTCCAGCGCGACCGGGATCGCGGCATGGATCGACCGATAGCGCTCGGCGAGGCCGAACTCGCCTACCTCGCGGCCTGGATGGGCGATCTGGCCGACGCGGACCGGCACGCTCGGTCTTCGGTCGAGGCCGCAGACCAGGTCGGCACGCGGGAGGCCAGGAGCGCCGCGCTGAGTGCGACGGGGTGTGTGGCGATGCTGACCGGCGACCTTTTGACGGCCACGGCCCTGGCCCGGGAGGGACTATCGATGGCCGCCGATCCGCGCGACTGGCTTGATGCGCGACACGAGATGAACCTCGGAGCCGCGGCGCTCGCCCGGGGAGCGGCAGGCGAGGCGACGAGCGTCCTCGGCAAGCTGTTCGATCGTTCCGTGGCGCTGGGATCACGCGGCTCGCTGGGCTTTCGGTTCGCCGGCGACCTGGTCGAAGGCGCGGCCGCCGCTGGCCAGCTGGATCGGGCTCGAGCTGTCCTGGCGGTGCTCGAGGAGGCCATGCGCGTGGTGCCACGGCCATGGGTCGCGGTCATGACAGCCCGGGGTCGTGCACTGGTGCTGGCAGCCGAGGGCGACCTCGACGGAGCCGACGACGCGGCGCGGGACGCGTTGATGGAGTCAGAACGCCTGCCGATGCCGTTCGAGCGAGCGCGAACGGAGCTCATCGCCGGGCGGATCGCGCGCCGGCGCAAGGAGAAGCGCCGCGCAGTCGAGCACCTTGGCCGGGCGATCGATGGCTTTCGAGCCATGGGTGCCGCCGCCTGGCTGGCCATCGCCGAGGCGGATCTGGCGCGGTCGGGACGACGCACGGTCGACGTCGATGGCCTGACCGAGACGGAAGATCGGGTTGCCCGGCTCGCGGCCGGCGGCCTGACCAATCGCGAGGTCGGCGAGGCCGCATTCCTGACCGCGAAGAGCGTGGAAGGGGTCCTCGCCCGGGTCTACGCGAAGCTGCACATCCACTCGCGCGCCGAGCTCGGAGCGTGGCTCGCGGAGCAGGGTGGGGTGAACTTGACCGGGACTCGCGACTGACGGACGGGGAATCCCCCGTTTCGTCTCGCACGGCGCGCCCGTACGTTCAGGCCGTCGTCGCCATATTCCCGGAGGTCCGTCATGCGTCCCCACTCCCGCCGCCTGGCTACCAGTCCCATGCTGGCGCTGTCGCTCGCCGTATCCGCCTGTGCGGGCGCCGGGACGAACTCCGGCCCATCGAATGCCTCCGCGCCGGCGACTACCGCCGCGGCCGCCGCGAGCACGGCTTCGGCCAGCACCGGCACCGATCTCGTGGCCGACATCGACATCGGCGGTCGAACCCTTCATCTCGTGTGCCTTGGACCGACGACCGCAGGCGAACCGACGATCGTGCTGGAGAGTGGCCTCGGGGCGCCATACAGCGTCTGGTCCCAGGTCCTGACGGCGATGCAGGCGACACATCGGGTCTGCGCCTACGACCGAGCTGGTCTGGGCGCCAGCCCACCGGCACCGGAGGCGTCGCGCACGGCGGCGGACGTGGTCGCTGACCTGCACACGCTCCTCGCGAAGGCTGGCGTCGCTGGTCCGTACCTGATGGTCGGGCACTCGTTCGCGGCCTGGCCGATCGCGGTCTACGCGAAGGCTTATCCGGACGACGTCGCGGGCGCCGTGTTCATCGACCCGCGCGGACCCAAGGTCAGTCGTGACTGGCTCGCGGCCCTGCCGGCGGCCTCCGCCTCCGAG
>JACCVB010000170.1 GCA_013698385.1 Chloroflexota bacterium | reverse complement strand
AGCGGCTCGTATTTCGCGACCGTGTCGCCGGGCTGCTTCAGCCACTTGCCGATCGTCCCCTCGGCGACGCTCTCACCGAGTTGGGGCATCGTCACCTTCGCCACGTTCGCACTTCCTCCAGGTCGGCCGGTAGTTCGTCCCGTAGTTTCCTCCATCCGGGCGATCCCGGTCGAGCGTGTCCGTATTCCGGCCCTGGAACGGGTCGCGGCGGGCCGGCGTCGCGCCGTCTACCGACAGATACGACTCCCCATAGTGTTGATCGGCGGGCGGAGGGGCTTGGCGCGTCCGAGCCGGTCGATCTGCCCTATGCCACGTTCATCCGCACGTGCCGCGCGACGCGTGACCCGCTTGCGAGCGACCGGGCCCCGCCGAACACCACCCTGGTTCATGTCTGACACGAACAGGATTCCGCTGATGGCGCCCGTCGGGGCGCGGAGCCAGCGTCGGACGGCCCTGGTCCGGAGTCGATACACCCGATCGAACAGCGCGGCGTGGCGTGCGACCTGCCGGCGAGCGGTCCGGTCGTCGGGCAGCACCAGTAACCGGCTGACGGCCCCCACTCCCCACCCAAACCGGTCGCGCCCAATCGTGGGTGCGAGTCGACACTTCGCGTCGTGGATCCGCAGCGTCGATTCCACGGCGGTGATCTCGGATTTGAGCTCGATGACCAGCAGGATCCTCGTCTCTGGGTGCCACGCCAACAGGTCGATCGAGCCGCGCTCTCCGAAGATCGAATACGAGACCTCGGGCTGGACCAGCCAACCGACGGCGACCAGCATCCGCGTGATCGAGGCGCCCAGCGCGGCGTGCGCCTCGTCCGTCAGTCGATCGACCGCGCCGCCACGCCAGCGAACCGTGAGCACCACCTCCGCGTCGTAGGCCGCGAACATGCGGCGCAGACGTCGAAGGGAGACGCGGTCCAGGTGGCCCCGTTCGACCAGGGAAACGAGGCCCTGGCTCATGTCGGCGCGCTCGCCGACATCGACCTGGCGAAACCCCAGTCGATGTCTGAGTGCTCGAGCGATCCGGCCGACCTGCGTGTCGTGCATCTCGCCATGTTGCGAAGGACCGCTCACCTGTGGCTTATCTGAACGGCGTGCCGCATGCATCCCGCACCTCCGATCCGAACGGGCCATTGGGCCGTTGCCCCTGCTTCCGCCAGATACGACTCGCCGTCGTGTTGAACGCTGGTCTTCACGGTTGGACGCCGTCGCAGGCAGCACCAAGCAGAGATCCCCGCTCGCTCGGGGAGGAGGATGCGCCAAGATCGGCCGGAGTCGCGCGAACCGCTTGACGACCACTACAGGGGTTCGTACCTGTCAACTCCGCGGCCAGGATGAGCTGGGCCCCCGGGTCGGGAGAAGCGGCGGCCGCCGGGTCTGGCGAGCGTGGCCGCTGCCGGGTCGGATGACCCGCCGTCCGCCTGAGACCCTCTGGGAACCGAACGCGCCGGTCTCAGTACGCGGCGAGGGCCCGGATGCCGTCGGCGATCTTCTCGGGCGAGACCATGAACCATTCTTCGAGGGCGTGGTTGTACGGCACGCCGGGCACTTCCGGGCCGGCGATGCGCGTGACCGGTCCGTCCAGATAGTCGAACGCCTCCTCGGCGACGATCGCGGCGACCTCCGCCCCGTAGCCCCCGAACTTGTTGTCCTCGTAGACGATCAGGCATTTGCCGGTCTTGCGCACGGACTCAAGGACGGTCTCCGTGTCCAGTGGCCGAAGCGTGCGCAGATCGACCACCTCCACGCTGATCCCGTCCTCCCCCACCCGGTCCGCAGCCTCGAGCGCGTAATGGGCCATCAGGCCATAGGCGATCACCGTCACCTGGCTCCCGGGATGGGTGATGGCGGCCTTGCCCAAGGGCACGACGTAGTCGGTGTCCGGAACATCCCCGCGCACGGATCGATACATCTTCTTGTGTTCGAAGAAGAGCACCGGATCCTCGTCCCGGATGGACGAGCGGAGCAGGCCGCGCGCGTCGTACGGCGTGGACGGCACGACGACCTTCAGGCCCGGTACGTGGGTGAAGAACGCCTCGACGCTCTGCGAGTGATAGAGCGCACCGTGCACGCCGCCGCCGTACGGGGCGCGGATGGTCATCGGTACCCCGTAGCCGTCGTTCGATCGATAGCGAATGCGCGCGGCTTCGGACACGATCTGGTTGAAGGCCGGGAAGATGAAGTCGGCGAACTGGATCTCGGCGACCGGCCGCAGGCCGTTGACCGCAGCCCCGATCGATGCGCCGACGATCATCGATTCGGACAGGGGCGTGTCGATGACCCGCTCGTCACCGAACTCGGCCCACAGGCCGTCCGTCGCCAGGAAGACTCCGCCTTTCTTCCCGACGTCTTCGCCCAGCACGATGATCGACTCGTCGCGCCGCATCTCGGTTGCGAGCGTCTCGCGGATGGCGTCGATGAACGTGCGCGTCGGCATCAGTCGGACGTCTCGGTGGCGGAATCGGCATCCGGCGCGACGTCCGGGCCGTCTCCCGCGTCTCCGGCATAGACGTGGTGCAAGGCCGTAGCGGGGTCCGGGTCCGGCTGCGATTCGGCGTAGTCGGTCGCGTCCTCCACGTCGGCTGCGATCTTCGCCGCGATGCTCGCCTCGATCGCCTCCGTCAGGATCTCGGCCTCGATGAGCTGGGCGCGGAACGCCGGCAGGGCATCACGCTTCAGCTCCGCCTCCAGCTCCTCCGCGGACCGATATTTGGTCTGCTGGTCATCCGAGGAGTGGCCGGTCAGGCGCGTCACCTTGGCCTCGATGAGGGTGGGGCCCTGACCGGCCCGGGCTCGCGCGACGGCGTCACGGGCCGCGACGTAGCAGGCCAGGACATCCACGCCGTCCACCACGATCCCGGGGATCCCGTACCCCGACGCCCGGTCGGCCACGTTGGGCACGGACACCTGCCTCGCCGCCGGGACACTGATGGCGTAGCCGTTGTTCTCCACCACGAACACGAACGGCAGCTTGTGGATCGCGGCGAAGTTGAGCCCCTCGTGCACGTCGCCCTGGTTGCTGCTCCCCTCCCCCATGCTCGTCATCGCGACCTGGCCGGTCCTGCGGATCTTGGCTGCCAGCGCGATGCCCACCGCGTGCAGGAGCTGCGTTGCGACGGGTGACGAGACGGACACGAGGTTGTGCTGGCGCGAGCCGTAGTGACCGGGCATCTGACGGCCGCCCGACGACGGGTCGGTGGCCGTCGCGTACTGGGCGGTCAGGATGTCGCGCGGCGACATGCCGAAGGTCAGGCAGGTCGCGATCGATCGATAGAAGGGCGCGATCCAGTCATGGCCGCGCTGGAACGGCCAGGCGATCCCGACCTGGGCGCCCTCGTGACCCTGGCCGCTGATGACGAACGGGATGCGACCCGCTCGATTGAGGATCCACATGCGCTCGTCGAGTGCGCGCGCGAGGGCGACGTAGCGATACATCTCGACGAGGTCGGCGTCGACCAGCCCGACGGAGGCAGCGAGGTCCGATGTCGCCGGACGGGTATCGCTTCGGGTGGTCGCCGCCATCGCTGCTCGTCGCCTCCGTTCTTCGATGTCGTCCGGCCTAGAAGTTGATGGAGCGGCCTTCGACCGACATGGCGGCCTCGCCGAGGATCTCGGACAGGGTCGGATGGGCATGCGTCGCCGCCCCGATCTCCCACGGCGTCGCGTCAAGCTCGAAGGCAAGCGAGGCCTCGGCGATCAGGTCCGTGGCGTGTGGCCCGACGATGTGGACGCCGATCGTGTCCTGGGTCTCGGTGTTGGTGATGATCTTGGCGAAGCCCTCGTACTCGCCACCGATGATCGCCTTGGCGATCGCCTGGAACGGGATCTTGCCGACCTTGTAGG
Organism: Chloroflexota bacterium; assembly: GCA_013698385.1. GTDB lineage: Bacteria > Chloroflexota > Limnocylindria > Limnocylindrales > CSP1-4 > SPCO01. The sequence goes on along the minus strand of JACCVB010000170.1, from coordinate 319 downwards.
GCGTGCCGGCCGCCTTGACCTGCTCCTCGGTCAGGCCGATCGAGGCGATCTCCGGGCGGCAGTACGTGGCGTGCGGCTGCTTCGTGTAGTCCATCTCGTGGACGTCCGCCTCGCCCGCGATGACATGGGCCGCGATGAGGCCCTCGTGCGCCGCGGTGTGGGCCAGCCACAGGCCGCCGATCATGTCGCCGATGGCGTAGACATGCGGCTCCCTCGTCCGCATCCGGCCGTTGACCTTGATCAGCCCGCGGTCGGTCTCCACCTTGGTCGTCTCGAGGCCGATGTCCTCGATGTTGGCGGCGCGGCCGGCGGCCACGAG
>JACCVB010000162.1 GCA_013698385.1 Chloroflexota bacterium | reverse complement strand
TGGCCACAACGGTCGGTCCCGCGGTGGCGAGGGACGCGCCGGCCAGGGCCGCGCCCAGGGCCGCATCAAACTCCGTTTCCGGTCGGTCCGTCCGCACCGTCGCCCGCATCGCTGGATGATACGCGGGGGCCTGGACGATCGACTGTGGGACATCACCAACGTTTGGGCACGGTTTTCGGTCGCGGTCGCCATATGGACGGGCCCATGTGGCTGCTACGGTGCCGACACCCTGATCACCCTGCCCGGAGCGATCCTTGTCCCTGTCCCCAGACGTCCTGATCATCGGCGGCGGCATCGTCGGTGCCGCCAGCGCCTACCATCTCGCGCGGCGAGGAGCCGATGTCCTGCTCCTCGAGGCGGATCAGCTCGCGTCCGGGGCGACCGGCCGGAACCTCGGATACATCTGGGTCCACACCCGGCGAAAAGGTCCGGAACTGGACCTCGTGATGGCGACCCGAACCGGCCTCGAGAATCTGCCCGACGAGCTCGGCGTCGACTTCGGGCTGCGCTGCAAGGGCGGCGTGACCTACGTCACGAGCGAGGCCCAGGCGGAGGTCCTCCGCGAGTTCGTGGTGCGTCGCACGGCGGACGGTGTGCCCATGCAGCTGCTGGACGGCGACGAGGCTCGCGCGCTGGTCCCGATCCTGCCCGAGACCGTCATCGCCGCGAGCTACTGCCCGCTCGATGCGCAGGTCGATCCGCGTCGCTTCGTGCGGGCCTTCGCGCTCGCGGCCCAGCGGCACGGCGCTCGAATCCACGAAGGGACCGCGGCCCGGGCGATCGAGACGGACGGTCGTCGCGTCACCCGGGTCCAGAGCGACCTCGGTCCCCTCACGCCGGGGCAGGTCGTCCTCGCGGCGGGGGCGTGGAGCCCGGCGATCGGCCGGCAACTCGGGCTGGAGTTGCCGATCCACCCGATGCGCCTCCAGGTCGTCCAGACCGAGCCGATGGCCCCGCGCCTGGAGCACCTGCTGTACGGCCCGGCGGCGATCAAGCAGTACGCCATCTTCCAGGGGCTGGACAGCTTCTCACCGGAGCCCTTCGAGACGGACATCGAGCGCCGCCTCGGGCTCGCGCTCCTCGAGTCGGCCTGCCAGGCGGCCGATGGCTCCTACCTGCTCGGCATCGCGATGGATTACCCGGGGTTCGACTGGAAGCCGGACCTCGCCGGGATCGCCCTCGTGACCGAGGGCATGCTGGGCGCGCTGCCGGCGTTGCGCGGCGCGCGATTCGCCCGGGCCTGGGCGGGCGTGCTGCCGTTCACCTCGGACGCATTGCCGCTGATCGGTCGGCCTGAGGCCCATGACGACGTCATCGTCGCGGCGGGACACGTGTTCGGGAACGGCGCCGGACCCACGACCGGGCGCCTTGTCGCGGACCTGATCTGCGGCGGTGAACCGGTGCTCGACCCCACCCCGTTCCGGCCCGACCGGCCGGGGCTCGAGCACGACTTCGAAAGGAGCACCTGGTGATGGAGGTACCGATGGAGCGCCGGATCGCATTCATCAATCCGTTCGGGACGGCCGCCTTTGACGAGATCATCCGCGAGACGCTCGTTCCGTACGCGTCCAGCGGGACCGAAGTCGACGTCATCCATCTCGAGGGCGTCCCGGAGAACATCGACTACTACTATCCGAAGCACCTGATGGAACTGGCCATCTTCGAGGAGGTCCGACGGCTGGAAGAGGCGGGCTACGACGCGGTCGTCGTCGGCTGCTGCTATGACCCCGGCGTACGGGTGGCCCGCGAGCTCGTGGACATCCCCGTCGTCGGACCGCTCGAGGCCGCGATGAACCATGCCTCGTACGTGGGTCACCGCTTCACGATCGTCACCGACCATCGCAAGGCGCTCCCCTGGCTGGAGGACCTGGTCCGGCTGCACGGCGCCGGGAATTGCCGGGGCGTGCGCTGCATCGACTGGTACATCACGGACATGATCCAGGACACGACGTCCGTCGCGGACGACGCGGCGGCCGCCTGCCTGGAGGCCCTGCGCGAGGACACGTCGGAGGTCGTGATCCTGGGCTGCACGATCATCGGGGGCTGCCTGGAACGCGAGATCATGACCACGGGGCGGCATCGCGAGCTGCCGATCCTCAACCCGAACCTGCTCGCCCTCAAGGCCGCCGAATCGCTGGCGGACCTGCATCGGATGGGCAAGTACAGGATCAGCCGGGTCGGTTTCTACCAGCGCCATGAACAGCACGACGCCGAGGAGGCGGCCGAGGTTCGACGGCGCTGGCGCCTCGCCGATGCCGGCGTCCGGGAGCCCGCCGCTCGATGACCGGTGATGTCACGACGGTGGGCGAAACGGCGGAGCGGGTCGTCCGCGACTACCTCGGGGTGGGGGCCGGGGAGCGCTTCGCGATCGTCGTCGACGACCGGACGGACCCGGAGATCCCGCGCGAACTCGCCCGGGTGGCCATCGAGCTGCGCGCCGAGCCGGTCATCGTGACCATCGCCCACCGATCCTCGAGCGGCGCCGAGCCACCCGCCCCGGCGGCCGCGGCGATGGCCGCCGCCGACGTCGTGCTGTGCGCCGCCAGCACCTCGCTGTACCACACGACCGCCAAGGCCGCGGCCCAACGCGCCGGTGTCCGGGGCGATTTCAACGCTCCCTATCGC
>JACCVB010000095.1 GCA_013698385.1 Chloroflexota bacterium | reverse complement strand
TCGCCGAACGGCTGGGATGGCCGCTGGGAACGGTCAAGACCCGGACCCGCAGGGCCCTGGGGCATCTCCGCGACGTGCTCGGCAGCGGGGTCGGACCGGGATTCGCGCGCTATCTCGCCCCGGCCGGCCTGGCTGAGCCGGACCACTGACGATCGGAACGAAGGAGACGATGGACCACGACGACGCGCTCGAGCAGCTGCAGCTGGCCGCGCTGGAACCGGGCGGGCTGGAACGGCTGACGGCCGGTGACACCGCGGCCGCCGCTGCGATCGCCGGGCACCTGGCCGGGTGCGACCCGTGTGCGGGCGAGCTGGATCGGCTTCGTCGGGCCGTGCCGCTGCTTCGGGATGTCATTCGTAGTACGCCGGCGGCGGACCTGCGCGATCGGACGCTCGCGCTGGTTCGGGAGCGGGGGGTCGCTCGAGACGCTGACCTCGGGGCACCGCCCGGAACCGAGCGAGGATCCCGGCCCGAGGACGGTACGCCGGGTCGGCCCGGCCTGCATTCGGGCAGCCGGCGCGGGCCCACATTCCTCCCCTGGGTCGCCGCCATCGCGGCCGCCGTTCTCCTGTCTGTGACGGCCACCAGCCTGCTGGTCGGGCAGGGGGCGGATCGCCGCGCAGCGGAACAGAGCCGGGTCATCGCGAGCCTCAGCCGGATCACGAGCGCGACGTTGGCCATCAGCGCCGGGTCGGACGCGAAGCGGGTGGCGCTGGTCAGCCAGGAGGGGGTCACGGTTCCCGAGGGCGTCGCCCCAGTCGGTACGCTGCTGTTCTCGCCGAGTACGACGCAGCTGGTCGTCGTCGCGCAGGGACTGCCGGAACCGCCGTCGGGCCGGGAGTATCGCTGCTGGGTGAAGATCGATGGTCGTCGGCAGGACGTCGGCCGCATGTCCCTCGGCGGGGGCGTCGCCTACTGGACCGGGGCCACGCCCGTGATCTCCGACGTCCCACCGGGGACCAGGTTCGGCGTGTCACTCACCGACATCGCCGATGGCGCGCTCGACGCGGACCCCGTCATCGAGGGGCGTCTGTAGGGACCCGCTCGGGGTCGTCGGTCGGTCGTCGCTCGGCCATTCGTCCGTTTCGGGGTCGTCGGCGGGACCGAGGTTCGCTGGCGCCGTCGATTCGAGATACTGGCGGTGAAGTTCGAGCATCCGCTCGGCAGCGTCGGTCGAGATGTCGAACCCTTCGAGGCCGAGCTCCGATGCGAGCCACTCCGCCTCGTGCGATCGCTCGAGGGCGTCGATGTCGACCTCGCGTCGGCGCGAGTCGGCGAGGACGAACCAGACGAGCCCGCCTCCGACCACGAAGCCGACGATCAGCAGCCACCAGTTGAATTCGGCATTCACCGCGGCGAAGTATAGGGAAGACATGCTCGGTCGGCGGTGGCCGCTACACTCCGCGGGTGTTCGATACCGTGCCGAGTTCCGTCGCCCTGCAGCTCGGCCCGCTGTCCATCGGGTGGTATGGCCTCGGCTATGCGCTGGGACTCGCGGCTGCCTATCTCCTCATGACCCGGTTGGCCAGGCGCGCCGGCGAGGACCCCGATCTCCTGGGCACCGGGATGATCGTCGTCGCCCTGGCTGCGCTCATCGGGGGCCGCGCCTACCACGTCATCGACCAGTGGGACGCGCTCTACAAGAACGATCCGCTGCGGATCATCCTGCCGCCCTACTCTGGCTTGGGCGTTTATGGCGGGATCATCACCGGGACGATCGCGGCCTTCCTGTACGCCCGCCACAAGGGCGTCCCGTTCCTGCGCTGGGCGGACATCATCGCGCCCGGCATGTTCCTCATGCAGGGCATCGCGCGCTGGGGGAACTACTTCAACCAGGAGCTGTACGGGCCGCCGACCGATCTGGCGTGGGGCATCCCGATCGACTGTCAGCACCGGATCGCGGATTTCCCATGCGCCACGTTCCCGTTCGAGACGACGCGGTTCCATCCGCTCTTCCTCTATGAATCGATCTCCGGTCTGCTCGGCCTGCTCGTGCTGGTCTGGATCGGGTATCGACTGCGCACGCGGCTGCGGCCGGGCGACCTGCTCCTGATCTTCTTCGTGTGGTACGGCGTCACGCGGTTCTCGCTGGAGACACTGCGTCACGACAACTGGACGTTCTTTGGCGTGCCGACCGCCCAGGTCGTGTCCCTTGCGTTCATCATCCCGGCCATCGCGATCCTGATCTGGCGACACCGTCCGGGGCACCCGACGGACGATCCGCCCTCTCGGCCGGGCGTGGCCATGTGGGGCGCGGTCGGACGCGATGATTGGCGAACCCGTCCGATGGACGAGTCGTGGGCGAACCTGCCTCCAGCCCTCCCGCCGGTGCCGCTGGCGGAACCAGTCAGCAGCCCGGACGATCCGACTGGATGACCGGACCGGGTGGCCGGGGGCGTCGGCCGCCGCCGGGTCGGATCGCCCCTGAGGCCATGGCCGCCGCGCGGGGCGGGCCGCTCGAAGGGCTTGCGTGGCTGGGCCGCGAACCCGAGGCTCGCGCGTCAATCGCGTACCGGCTGATCCGGCTTCTCGTTCGGTTCCTGTGCTTCGGGATCCTCAGATTCCAGATCGTCAACGCAGGACGGGAGCACGTCCCGGCGAATGGCGGCTATCTCCTCGCGGCAGGCGCGCATCGCGGCTGGATGGATTCGTTCGTCGTGATGCACGCCTTGCCGGTCGAACCTCGGTGCTGGATCCTGGGCAGCGGTCCCTCGACGTTCACGTCCCGCTGGCGGGAGTGGCTGGTCAAGCGCGTCGGTGGGTTGCTCCCCGTGTGGCGCGGCGGGATCGGGATCGATCAGCATGTGGCCTCGGCTCGGGCCGTCGTCGCCAACGGGGCCGTCTTCGTGCAGATGCCCGAAGGAACGGTCAGCGGCCCGCCCGGACGGCTTGGCCCGATGCGGACCGGGTGGGCGATCATCGCCCTGCGGATCGACGCGCCGATCCTGCCACTGGCCATGGCCGGCACGGAGGAGCTCTACCTCGGCAAACGAATGGCATCGCAGATCCTGCCGGTCACCTCGGTCCGGGCCCTGGCCGGGTTGCCGCGGGCGGCAGGCTTGCCCAAGCCTGGCTCACGCGAGGAGCTGGATCTCGCCCGAACGATGACCGATTCACTGGCCGCCATGCTCGGTCCGGTGGTCGAGGCGCTTCAGCCCGGGACCCTGGATCCGGTCGGTCGCCCGCGACGTCTTCGCCATCGACTGACCTGGCTGCTCTTGCGACCCGGGCGACTCGACCGCAGGGCCTGAGTAGCCGCAGGCCGCCCCGAGCCCGCTTGCCGCCCGCCGCCGACCACGCCGAGCCCCAGATCGCGCAGCGAGCCGCCACCGCGTGCAAGAACGTCCGACTTCCTTTCGGTTCTCCCGTCCTGCCAAATGTGCAAGACACGCACCTTCGGCACCGGATCGAGTCTCCCAGGGCTGATCTACAGGGATCCACGGCCACGTTCGTGCACGACTCCAGCGTTGAGAGCTGCCACCGAGGGCGATTCGCGCCTGCTGGCGCGCCCAAGGTGCGCGTGGTGCACAGATGACAGGATCACTCCCGCGAGCGGTCCAAGGCGAGGACAGGATCGCAACGGCGGATCGATGACGGATCGGCATGCTGGCCGCGCGGTATCCTCGCCGGGATGCACTACGCCGAGACCATCCTGGACCTTGTCGGGAACACGCCGCTCGTCCGGATCAGCCGGGTGACCCGCGACCTCGGCCCGGCGGACCGTCAGCCGCTCCTGCTGGCCAAGATGGAGATGCTCAACCCGGGTGGCTCGGTCAAGGACCGGATCGGCCTGCCGATGATCGAGGCCGCGGAGCGGGCCGGCCTGCTCAAGCCCGGTGGCACGATCATCGAGCCGACCAGCGGCAACACCGGCCACGGCCTGGCGATCGCCGCCGCGCTCAAGGGCTACCGCTGCATCTTCGTGATGGCGGACAAGCAATCGGTGGAGAAGCAGACCCTCCTGCGGGCCTACGGTGCCGAGGTCGTCCTGTGTCCCACGAACGTCGCCCCCGAATCCCCGGAGAGTTACTACAGCGTGGCGGCCAGGCTCGCCCGCGACATCCCGGGTGCGTTCAAGCCGGACCAGTACTGGAATGCCGAGAACCCGGCCGCCCACGAGCGGACGACCGGCCCGGAACTGTGGGACCAGACGGAAGGCAGACTGACCCATTTCGTGGCGAGCGTGGGGACGGGCGGCACGATCTCCGGCACGGCCCACGTCCTCAAGGCGCGCAACCCGGCGATCCAGGTCATCGGTGCCGATCCGGAGGGGTCGATCCTGTCTGGGGACACCGCTCGCCCGTACCTGACCGAGGGCGTCGGCGAGGACTTCATGCCGGGAACGCACGACCCGTCCGTCGTCGATCGGTGGGTCCGGGTCAGTGACCGCGACGCATTCGCGATGGCCCGCCGGCTCACCCGCGAGGAGGGCATCCTGTCCGGGGGCTCGTGCGGCACGGCCATGGTCGCGGCGCGCGCGGTCCTGCGCGACCTGACCGCACAGGACCGGGGCCACGCGGCGATCGTGGTCGTCCTGCTCCCAGATAGCGGCCGAAACTACCTGAGCAAGCTCTACAACGACGAGTGGATGCGGGCGAACGGGCTGATGGCGACGACCGGCGCCTCGACCCGCATCCGGATCCTCCTCGACGACCGTCATCACGACGGCGATCGCCCCCCCGTCGTCGTGGCCCGCACCACGGAACGGGTCGGCGAGGCGATCGCAACCCTTCAGACCTACGG
>JACCVB010000086.1 GCA_013698385.1 Chloroflexota bacterium | reverse complement strand
CGAGCGCACCGATCCCGGTGTCCTCCGTCGAGTCCCGGAACCGCGCGAGGCGCGCCCTCGACTCCTCGATCGTCGGGATGTCCTCCCCACGTTCGCCGACCAGCTCGCGGTACCACACGGCGTCGCGTTCGTCTCGGATCCGGAGCGTGAGCCGCTCAGTCTCGATGGCTCGCGCCATCGGTTTCCAGGTCACTGGAGCACGATAGCTGTTCCGGCCCGACGTCTAGCGCGGGAACCATCGACGGGGTCTACCCCGCGACCCTGGTCCTGGCATCCGGGGGTGACGATGCCGACGCCCTCCGGGGCGTGATCGATCTACCAACGCGGACCGGAGCCGCGACGAATGACACCCTAGCCGTCGCGGCTTACCTGACACTTATCCCATGGCACGACGTGGACTCAGCGAAGCGTCCAAGCGCGCGGCGGCCATCCAGGCTGCGCGCCGGATGATCGCTCAGGGTGACCGCCCGGGCTACCGGCTCCGGCCCGTCCAGGACGGCTCGTGGCAGGTCGACGGGCTACCGGGCGTATCCGTGGCCGCTGCGGGCCGGAGGGCAGCCCTGGACGCCATGCGGGAGGGCGATCGCCGAGGTGCTGGACGTCGACGCGGACTCGTTCGACGTGGAGACATAGGGCGGTGAGTACGGTTCGCCAAAGCATCGCCGGCGCCGCTAACGGCTGGAGCGGCGGCATATGTCCCTCCCCAGGCGGACCGGCGTCTCATTTCCACCCCTATGCTCCCCCAATGAATGTGATCTACGAGTGGCGGGGCAGGTTTGAGAACGCCGAGCTGAATCAACTGCATGCCGAAGGATTCGGCCACCAACTCATCGGTGACGACTGGATGGGACAGGTTGAACGGCACAGTCTCGGGTGGGTCTGTGCGCGCGACGACGCCGGCATGGTCGGCGGCAATGTGAACGCGCATGGGGAAAGTCTCGCAGCGATCAAGTTTTCGCGCCGAAGCGGGAGAACATTTCGTGGAAGTACGCCGCGAACGCCTCGGCCGACTCATTGTTGTCGAAGCCGCCGAGCACCCTGGTCCGCATTGCCATCCGCTCGTCCCGCAGGCTGTCGCCGCCCAGCATGTCGTCGAGCAGCGCGGACGCGTTGGAGAGGTCGCCGAGCAGCACGTAACCGGCTCGGGCGACCGGGAACTTCTCACGGAAGCCCGCCTCGTCCCAGCGGGTGCTGACCATCGCGTACGGCTTGCCCGACTGCAGCCAGTCCGAGACGACGCTCGAGACGTCCGAGACGAGCGCATCGGAGCGGTTCATGCATTCGAAGATCGACCAGGTCTGGTTGGGCTTTTCGCCCCACAGGTGCTTGCCGCGCGTCGACGGATCGGCCGTGTCGGCGGCAAGCAGAGCATCGATCGCCTCGACGAGCGGCTTGAACTTCGCGTGACGGCTCGACAACGGATGCGGCCTGAACATGATGTCCGCCCGGCCCGCCAGGGTCCGAACGATGTCGGCGCCGACCGCCAACGACGAGAAGTCGACCTTGTCGTTCTTGCCCTGCCATGTCGGCGCATAGAGGACGACGGGACGCTCGACCGAGACGATTTCGGCCTCAGCTGATTCGATTTCGTGCACCTGGGGCCGGCCGAGCACGACGAACTTCTCCCGCGGTATCCGCACGCCGGCATCGGCGTAGCGGTCGATCGCGGCGATTCCGGATGCGACCAGCAGGTCGTACTGTGCGTGGCGCTTGAAGAAACTCGCCGGCTTGTCGGAATCGCCGTGACCCAGCCAGATGTGCTTGACCTGCGGCATCGCCATGTAGCGCAGGTTGGACATCGCGTTGTGCACGTAGAAAAACGCGCCGAGCCCGGGCACGATCAGGTGAAACAGGTCGCGGATCGCGTCGGAGCTGAGCTGGACGAACGGCGACGACAGGTCGGTGTTCTCACGCAGGTAGGCGCAGTACTCGTCGCGGAAGTTGAAGACCACGCCGGGATGGCCGGAGCTCAGCAACGGCCCCTCCCACATCGACAGGTGCGTCGGCCCTCCGCCATAGCCCGCGTACGCGATTGCGAATCGTGGCCCGTGGGCGCGCAGTGCTCGCGCAATGAGCTTCGTGCGGCGCCACACCCAGACCCGGTAGGCGATCACGCGGCCGGAAACCACCGCGACCACGGCCAAGGCCGCCAGCACCACCCATGCCGGCAGACCGATCGCGAAGACCAGCAGCGCCGCGGCGCCGGCCCAGCGTGCCGCGATGACCCACGGCCCGAGGTCGACCGGCTCAGCACCGCACGGCTCGTCGGGCACGCCGGCCAGATCGTGTGCGTGCGGCGGCGCGGCTGGTCGGGTCAGCGAGAGGACCGTTGCAACGATGCTCATGCCGAGCAGGACCGTGAGCAGCGGGTCGAATCCATCGACGAACCATCTGACCAGCACTGCGAGAGCAACCAGGAAGGCCGCGAGAGCAACCAGGAAGGCCGCGCCGGCCCAGACCACGAAAGTGACCTGGTGGCGAAACGATATCCCGATCCGGTGTCGGTGGATGAACGACTTCCGACGACGTTTGTAAGCGGCTCTCAGATCCACGCCGACATCATGTCATACGTAGCTGAAGTCAAGCTCTCCCGTGCGGGTGCGCTTGAGCTCGAAGAAGTAGTCGAAACCGGCCAGCTGACGCGCGCCGTCGAAGATCACGCCGGCATCCTCGCCGCGCGGGATGCGAGTCAGCACGGGTCCGAAGAACGCCGTGCCGCCGATCGAGACGACCGGCGTGCCGACCTCTTCACCGACGCGATCGACGCCGCCCTTGTGCGATGCGCGGACAGCGTCGTCGAGCGACTCGTCGTCTGCAGCAGCAGCGAGCTCGAGCGGCAGCTCGATCTCGGCGAGCACCTCTTCGTACAGTGCCTTGTCGATCTCACGTCCATCGTTGTGGTGCTTGGTGCCGATCGCCGTGTAGAACGGCCGCAGCGCCGCAGTGCCGTGGGCCTGCTGGATCGCGATCGCGAGCCGAACGGGGCCCCAGCCGCGCTCCTTGTCGGCGTTGAGCACCGACAGGCTCATGACGTGGAACGTCGTCTCGACGTCGCGTACCTTTTCCACCTCCAACATCCAGCGCGAGGTGATCCAGGCGAACGGGCAGAGCGGGTCGAACCAGAAGTCGACGGTCTCGTCAGCGGTGTCAGTCATGTCTAGTGCAACAACGGACGACCCGCTCGCATTTCCTCCACGAGCAATTGAGCTACCAAGTCGAGGTCCGTGCCGGTGCCACCCACGGCGACCTGACGTTGATAGGACGCTCCCCCACGTACGATCTCGTCGATCCCACCGAGCTCATCCACGCATCCGAGCTTGTCCGCAACAGGCGCGAGGCGCTCGAGCAGGCGCGCCAGATCGGTGGTGACGAGCTCTTCCTCGGCGTTCTTGTCGAGGATCAAGATGGCCGTTCGGTCGGCCTCGATGGCAGCCGGGCGCGACTGGAGCAGCCCGTGCAGCTCCGCTGCGGCGACGTCGTGCCGGGCCTTCAGCCGTTCGTACTCGGCGATCGCCTTGGCGACTTCCGGCCAGGCGGCCGCCATCCCAAGCTCGTCCAAATTGGGCAGGCTCATGATCTGAAGTGTCATCGTTCTTCGGTCCCTTCCTGAGTGATCCGGTCGAGCGTCAACCGGTGACGGGCGAGGGCTTCCTCGCCAAGCTTGCGCGCATCGTGTTCGAGGTCGCTGACCCCGACGTGCCGGTGTTTCGTGCGTGCCTGGATCAGTACGGCGCGGTCGTGCATGTCCTGGAGGGCATCGGTGCAGTCGACCAGTCGATCGAGCCGGCGGCGGCAGTCAGCGAGCTCCCGGTCGAGCAGGGCGAGCAGCGGCTCGCCCTCCGTCACCGGACGGGACCCGGGTCATCGTGGTCCGGCGGAATGCCGCGGCGCAGCCATCGGGCGCCATCGCGGATCAGGCGTCCCATCTTCGCGTCGAGCGAAGACACGGGTTCGGTCGGACGGCCGGTGCCCGCACCCCAGCTCCCGCTCGTGCCGCCGGGCGTGCTCGGGATCGGCTGGCCGCCCCACGTGACGGCCGGGGTCGCCGGCTCGCGTTGGGCCTGCCGCTTGCCGCGGCGCTCGGCGAACGGGTCCCATTCCGGTTCGACCGGCTGCACGTCCGCGTCGGGCTTGCGCAGCTTCGCGTCCGCGTCCGCGATCCGGCGGTCGAGCTCTTGGAGTCGATCGTTGTCCGTCATCTTCATCTCCATAGGTCGTCGTCAATTTTCAGCAGTCGACCGCGCGCGACGCGCACCCGGAAGCGCTCCTTGAACCCGAAGCCGAGGGAGTCCATGTCGGAGGCGATCTCGCGCCGCAGGACGCTCTCGCTGACTAGGAGCGGATGGGGCCGGGTTTGCCCTCTCGACCCGGTGACGGTCGGACCCTCCGCGTCCAAAACGGCGCGTACGGTGGCCAGTCGATCCTCCGCTCGCAAGACATTGGCTAGCGCGGCGAGGTCGGCATCGGCGCCGCCCATCGTGGAGACAACATCAGCAGCGAGCCCGGGCCACCGCTGCCGCGACAGGTCGGGCAGGTCGGCCGGTGCGGGCGGAACCACGCGGGACGTCATTTACCGGTCCTCCAGAGGGCACAAAACGGGTCGGGTGACTAAAAACGTGGAACTGTTCCCCGCGTGTCTGAGGCTGTCGAAGGGTCCGTGGCGGCTGCGCTTCCCAATGCCTCCCCCTGCCCCCTCTGCCACCAAGCGACTACGTCCGGGGTGGGGTGGGCTCGCCGAGCCGGTAGCCGGGTCGCCTTGCCGCTCCGACTGCTGACGCGACTCGGCGAGCTCATACATCGGGCGGTGGATCCACACGGCCGGGCCTGACGGACCCTCGCCGATCACCTCGGCAGCGAGCGGATCGCAACCGCACCGGCTGGCCCCGATCCGGTGATCGGGACCGGACCGCGGACCGAACGGCAGGACGTGAAGGGGCCTCACGATGCGGCCTCGGCCACGCTCTCCACGGTCGCTGCCCCTCGCTGGCAGGACTCGCAGCGCGCCTGGTGGTCGAGTACCAGCGTCCTCCCGTACTCGCCTGCGAGCGCCTCGCGGTCCGGGACCAGGGCCGCTCCACGGTCGCCGGGGTTGGCGATGATGATCGTGGTCTTCTCGTCATCGCATTCGGCGGTGACCAAGGTACATGGTCCCGTCAGTGTTGCTGGCGATGCCAAGGTGAACCTCGCGTGTCATGCCGGCACCGACGGATCAACCAGGTCATCGCCGAAGATGCGGCGGGCCTCGGCGACCGGGTCGACGGGGGGTTGACCGGCCCCCTGCTCCGGGGAATCCGGGGAATCGAAGCCGGTTTGCATAACTTTCTCACGTAGGGGTGAATCTGAAAGTTCCGCGATTGGGGTTAGATTCCCCGGATTCCCCGGATTCGTGCTCAATCGCAGTCGCGCCCCCCGGAAGATGACCCGCTTCTTGCCATCTTCGGTCCGCCTGACATGGCCCCGTTCGAGGAACTCGGCAGGGAACTTCTTGGGTCCCAGCCGATCCAGCCGGTGGAGGCCCTCGACGTCGCACCATGCCCTGTAGGCCGCGAACAGGGCACTTGACAGGACCGTCGCGTCTTGGACGTAGTCGACGTGCTCCGCGATGAACCCGCCGATCTGGTCCTCGGCCTTCCGGTATTCCTCGGTGCGGACCCGAACGGCCGTGGGGAACGGGTGGAGCGACCGGCCGGCGGCCCAGCCCATCGCACCACGAACCGCCCAGGCAAGGATGCCCGGGGCCTCCCCCGTGAGTGTCGCCGAGAGGCTTGGGTCCTCCTCGGGCCCATCGCCCATCTCGCCGACCTTGCGAAAGTGCACCGGCCACGGGACCAGGGCGACCCGGCGCCAGAACCCATCCGTCGCATCGTCGACCTCGGGCAGGTGGTTCGTGCTCAGGTGGACGGTGTGCGAGGGGTCCCACGTCTGGGTCATGCCGTACAGCGACCGCCCCGTCATCCGGTCGATGCTCGCCAGCCGCTTAAGGACCCCGCCACCCAGCTTGTCCGTCTGGTCCGGCTCGCTGGTGAACGCGATGCGGGCACCGCGCAGCGCCATGAGGTCCGGGGTCGCCGCGCCGGCAGAACGCTTGGCACTGACCAGCGTTTCGATGGGGATCGTGACCGCGTACTCGCCGAAGGCGTGCCGCTCGGCGCGGATGGCCACCGACTTCCCGTTGTTGCCCAGGCCGTGGTGGAGCGCCAGCAGCTCCTGCATGACGCCGACGAGCGAGGTCCCGATCAGGAGCCCGTACCAGTCGACGAGCTCGCGGTCGCCGGCGAACACTTCAGCGAGGAAGCGGTCCCAGCGGGGGCAGCCAGCATCGGGGTCGTAGATGATGCTGGTGGAGCGCGAGATCATGTCCTCCGGCCGGCCGCCGCGGAGGATGCCGTCGCGCAGGTTGACCACGCCGTTGTGGCAGCCGATCAGCCAGGGGTCGGGGTCCCAGGCGTCGGCCTTCGTGGCGATCGGCTCCATGCTGGACGCGATGTCCAGACCGGCGCTGATCGCGGCGTTCGTGGCGCCGGCGGTCCTCACGGCCTCAGACATCGCGAGGCGCTTGGTTTCGTCGGTCAGCTTCAGGGCGTCCCCATACCGCTTGGCAAGGACGGCCAGCCAGAGGCGCTTCACGCTGCCGTCCTCGTCCGGGCGCCAGCGGTGTCCAGCCCAGACCAGCCAACGGCCGCGACCGTGATCGAAGCGGACGCTATCGCCGGCCATCTTCGCGAAGTACCAGGCCGCGCGCGACTGGCGGCTCAGGTGTTCGGGCGGGACCGCGTGCTGCTGCGTGCCACCCGCCCCGGCCTCCGCACCCATCGGTGTCGTGCCGGTGATCGTGATCGGCGGCGGCAGACCGTTCTGCGGCTTGTTGCCGATGTCGCCCGCGATCTTCGCGAGGTCCTCCCGGGTCCACGGCCAGGCCGCGTCGGACGCGAAGATCCGACCGTCGTCGAGACGCGACATGAGTGCGTCCTCGATGTCGCTCGTGTCGGCACCGGCGAACCGGAGCCTGCCGGCGAACCTGACGATGTCGTCGTGACGCGTCAGGCGTTCGGTCTCGCCGGTCGCCTGCGCAGGCTTGATCTGGCGTTGGGTCAGCCCGTCGACCCACGTCGCCGGCAGGTCCGGCAAGTCGACCGGCGACGGGTACTCGCCGTCCGCCGCGTCCGACCCATCGGGCCGGATCCAGCGGTAGCGGCGACCCTCCGGGTGCAGCGACGGAGCGGCGACGATGTAGCGGTGACTGAACCGGATCGTCTCGACGTCGCCCCCTGGGTCGCTGAAGCCAGCCTCGACGCCGGCCGGGACTCGATACAGCCGGATGCCCGAGACGCCGTCGTCGCGACTGGTTGACATCCATGTCGAGGGCAGCGGCCCCCAGCGACGCTCGAGCTCGCGCAGCGTCCCGCCACCACGCTTGGCGTCGTAGTCGTCGACGTCGATGCCGACGATCTGCTTGCCGAGGCGCAAGGCGATGTTCGAAGTCCCGGCGCGGAGCCAGCCGAAGACGGTTTCCTCGGTCGGCCATGTGCCGGTCGCGCCCGTGTAGCCGGATGGCGGGTCCTTCTTCTTGCCGACCGGCAGCGGCAGCGTCCCGAGCCAGCCGTTGGCCCGGTAGGCGGGCGCGGCGTCAAACGGCCGGGTCACGTCTGCCCCCCATCGCGTCCCAAGTCGGCGAGCTCGTCGTCGATCTCTAGCATGCGATCGTAGATTTCGGCCATCCGAGCGAGCGCCATGTCGCGCTGGGACTCGGCGTGGGCGTATCGGCGACTGTGGGACTGACGCTCAGCGGTCAGGAGCCGCCGCTGGCGGTGCGGCGCGGTGGGGTAGGATTCAGGCAGCGTGGTCGGCATCGCGAGTGCCCTCCACGTCGGCCGTCACCACTTCTAAGCTGGTGGCGGCCATCTTCGTACGCGTCCGACTGGCCTTCAGCGCGAGCGATGTCATGTAGCTCCGCCGGGCGTGCGCCGCGCGACGCGTGCGCTCCTCCGGGGTCAGGCGCCCGTCAGGGTCGACCTGGCGCTCGAAGCGCTCCAGGAAGGCCGCGGTGCCGGCCTTGGTGTTGGTGCCGCCCTGGGCGTGCAGCGCGTGAGCGGCGGCCCGCGCTCGCAGCTTCCGCTGTGCTGGAGATAACAAAACGGCACCTCGACCAGGCCGGGGCCGCGATCCAACGAGAGCGGGCCGGTGTCAGGTGCCGTTCGGGCGGCGTGCTATTCCCAGCGAGATTAGCACGTCGCGATAGGGTCAGTCCAGCCGGTCGCGCAGCGCCGCGGTGCACCCCGCGCCCGCGTCGCGGCCTTCATGGCAGCAGAGAACGGGTTCGGCTGACCCCCCGACAGGTGCCCGCTGGATGGTCCGGTGTGTATGAGCGTGGGATGCGGCATCGAGACCCAGGGGATGTGTCTCCAGTCGCTGTGGCGTGCCGCAGAACGGACAGACGACCACGATGGGCAGGTTGTGGGGTCGCCACCCGACAGCACCAAGGCCTGCCGGCACCGGGTCATGGGGGCGCGGCTCGTGTCGCCGAGCGTCACCGTGCCGACCTGCCATGAAGTCCGCATCGGCCTTAGCTCGCTGGGTGACTCGCCAGGTACCGCTGTCCCAGTGCCACCCGGAGCCGAGAAACAGCCATGCTCCCGGTGCGTTTCGTTGATCTGCGCGCATTCGCCACGCGCCTGGGAGGGTTCGACTACATCGGCCCTGGCCACAACGGACCAAACCCGACGGCCCAGGTCGCGACCTGACCACGGTCACAATCGATCCGCCGGGCTGCGATAGGCGGCACGGGCGCGTTCGTCGGCCAGGCTCGCCCCGTACCGTCTGAGCATCTGTGGCGACCGCCAGCCGGCCAGGCGTTGCAGATCGCCTTCCTGTCCACCATCGGCGAGGTACTCGTGCGCGAAGGTGTGCCTGAACTGATGGGGATGCAACCGGGGCAGGCCGGCCGCCGCGCACCGCTTCGCGATGATCTGCGCGAAGGCCGAGCCGGTCAGCGGTCCATCCTGGCCGAGCCAGAACGCCTCCGACGATGCCAGGCGATGGCCGCGCCGAAGTCGCAGGTAGCGATCCAGGGCGACGGCCGTCTTCATGCCGAACCGGACCGCACGGACGTGGCCGCCCTTGCCCGTGACGTAGGCCAGGCGGTCCTTGAGGTCGACGTCGGCGACCCCCAGCCCGGTGACCTCGCCTCGGCGCATGCCGGTATCGAACATGACAAGCAGGATCGCTGTGTCGCGCCGATCGATGTAGTCGCGTCCCTCGGCCGTCTTGAGCAGCTTGCGGAAGTCGATCATGGAGATCACCGGGACGGGCGAGTCCGGGACGCGCGGGGCCTTCATCCGCTCCATCGGCGACCGCTCGATCTCCTCTTCCTCCAGGGCCCACTTGAAGAACTGTTGGAGGGCGCGGAACTCCAGCGATAGCGTGGTCGGCTTGACCTCGCCACGACGACGCGCGACGTACGACTCGACATGCTCGCGCCTGACGCTCCGGGCGGCCGTGGGCATGCCCTGGGCCGTGAGGTGGGCGATCAGGGCATCGAGCGCGGCGAGGTAGATCCGGCTGGTCTTGGCGGCCCGCGAGGCGCCGAGGTGCAGCTCGAATGAGTCCCGTAGAGTGTGGAGGGCGTCAGGCGCGTACGCGGAGGTGGTCCGGGTGGTCATGCGAGCCTCGTTAGTTAGTTGCTCAGTCCAGCGACGTGCTAACTGTAGACTCGATCGTTAGCCCGGTCAATCCCCACAGTTCGTGCGTGAACTGAGGCACTAACAAGTCCCCGTAGCTCAGTGGACCAGAGCAACCGCCTTCTAAGCGGAAGGTCGCAGGTTCGAATCCTGCCGGGGACGCCACGATCCGCGAGCGACGCATGCGGTGGAGTTCGGCACCTGGGTGGCGATCCTGCTGGATGCCTACGATACGAGTGGACCCGCCGCCGTCGGCGTCATCGCTCTTGCGCAACTCCTGCCCGCGGGGATCCTCGCACCGTTCGCAGCGTCGCTGGCCGACCGGTACCCGCGCGAGCGAGTGCTCCTGGTGGGCTACCTGGTCCAGGCGTTCGTCTTCGGGGCCGCCGGGGCCCGCATGTTGCTCGGAGCACCGGCCATCGCCGTCTATATCGCGGGGGCCGCGGCCGCAGCAGCGCTGACCGTCATCCGGCCCACCCGGGGGTCGCTGCTACCGAGCCTTGCGCGTACCCCCGAAGAACTGACCGCTGCCAACGGATTGTCCGGTACGGTGGAAGTGGCCGGCCTCCTGCTGGGGCCGCTTGCGGCGGCCGTCATCCTCGGGTTCTCGGAGCCTGGGGCGGTCTTCGTCGCCGGATCCGTGGCCTGTGTGGCCGCGTCGCTCCTGGTGCGCGGACTGCCTCGATCGGCCAGGCCTGCAATGCGCGTCGATGTGGGTGCTTCGGCCGGAGCACCCGGCGCGCCCGATGCCGTTCCACATGCACATGTCGGACTCGCTGCGGGACTGCGGCTGCTGGGGGAGCGCGGGAGACACCTGCCTGGTGGTCGGCCTGTTGGGCCTGCGCATGCTCACCAGCGGCGCAGTGGATGTCCTGTTCGTGCTCCTGGCGCTCGAGGTGTTTCGTACGGGTGAATCGGGCGCGGGCATCCTCAACGCCGCCCTGGGCCTCGGAACGGTGGTCGGCGGCACGGCGACCTTCACGCTCGTCGGCCGGCCCCGACTCGCCCCGGCGCTGACCCTCAGTGCCCTGGCCTGGGGCGGGGCGATCATCCTGGTCGGGACGGCCGCTCCGGCCCGGATGGCGCCGGCGCTGATCGCCCTTGGCGGGATCGGTTATGCGGCGTGCGACGTCACCGGGCGGACGATCCTCCAGCGGGTGACGCCGGACGACGTCCTCGCTCGAGTCCTCGGTGGGCTCGAGGGGATCGGGCTCGTGGGCTTGGCTCTCGGGGCCTTGATGGTCCCGATCCTCGTCAGCGTCATCGGCATCCGGCGACCCTGGTCGTGGTGGGCCTGGTCCTGCCGGCAGGAGTGGGGATGGCCTGGATCGGCCTGCGCCGGATCGATGACACGGCGCATGTTCCGATCCGGGAGCTGCGATTGCTCCGGCACTCCCCGGTGTTCGCGCCGCTGCCGCCGCCCCAGCTCGAGACCGTCGCACGGCGGACGCGCTGGACCACGATGGCGACGGGCGAGCGGGTGATCCGTGAAGGCGATCCGGGCGATCGCTACTACGTCATCGAGTCCGGCCGGATGCGCGTGACTCGGCTGGGCCAGGAACTCCGCGTCCTTCAGGGGACGGGTGTCGGGTTCGGCGAGATCTCGCTGCTGTGCGATATCCCGCGGACGGCGACGGTCACGGCGATCGAGCCGTGCGTCGTCCTGGCTCTGGATCGAGCCGACTTCCTTGAGGCCGTGACCGGACATGAGCAGGCCCGCAGAATCGTGGAACAGACGGCGACGGAGCGCTCCCGAAACACTTCGCCGCCCGAACTCCGGTAGGTCCCTCGGCCGGGCGAGCGCTCAGCCGGAGAAGGAACTGGTCGAGGGCGACGAATCCGGAGTCCCGTCTTCGGTGGGGTGGTCGTTCTTGGGGTTCAGCCAGCCTGGACCGCCGAAGCCGCGGGGGCCGTGGCGGCCGAACCGGCCACGGCCGCCCTTTGCTCCGTGTGGTCCGGACGCCACCGTGCTCGCATCGAAGGACCCATCGGCGCGGTCCCGTCCCTGCACGCCAACGACCATGTCCACCGTGATGTCCGCGAGCGTGGCCGCGTCCTTGCCCTTGACGTGATAGACCGTGTCGCCGTCCACATGGACGGTCAAGCTGGAACCATCCTGGGTCTTGAGCGTGATCGTGTCCGATGATTTCGCGGTCACGGTGCCGATCGCGCCGTCTCCCGCTACCTGCACCGTCGTCGCGTTCAGGGCGTTGTCGCCGGCCGATCCGCCGTGGACGCGGGCCAGGCCGCCGTCCTTGAGGTCCGACGCGCTGCCGGCGACCGTGCCGAAGCGGTAGACCGTGGAGTCGTCCGTCGTGATCGTCCAGACCGATCCATTGCGCGCGGTGATCTTGAAGCCGCTGCTCGTGAGGTCGCTGACCGTGCCCGCGATGCTCGGGACGACGACGGCGAGGGCGGTCACGGTGTACGCGCCGTCACCGTTCCGGGTCTGCGCGACGTGGACCTGGTCACCGGCCTTGAGGTCGGACAGGGCGATGGTCTGGCTGCCCTTCTTGAGGGTCGTGGTGGAGGTGATGGCGATGGTCCGCGACCAGCCGTCGTCCGTCTTGATTGAGACGTTGGCACCATCGATCGAAGCGATCGTGATGTCGTGGAGGCCACCGTGGCCGCGGCGCCCGAGATCCCCTGGACCACCGTCGCCCGGACCACCGAGTTCACCGGGACCGGCGAAGCCACCAAGGATACCGGCCATGCCACCCCACCCAAGGTCGTCCTCGACCGGCGCAGCGGATGCGGCCGGATGCGGAGAGGCCGCCAGGGACGTCGCCGCCGCTCCGACGATGAGGGCAAGCGCCGCGCTGGCGACGAGCCCGACGCGCAGGGCTCCCGGTCGCAAGATCTTGCGTTCGAAGGCGATCGGCTCTGGAGCGGCTCGCGGGCCGGTGGACTGGTCGTCTCGTGGGTCGGTCATCTCGTGGTACTCCTGAGCGAACTGGTCGGCTCCCGCCAGGACGGCTGGGAGTGGATCTGGGCTTCACGGTGATGCCGGTTTCTTCGAGCGTCCTGAGAATGGCCGCTACCGGGTCGACGACAATGCGCCTATGGCTGGTCCCTACCACATCGTGGCACTCATCCCGGCGCATGACGAGGGACCCAGGATCGCCGTGGTCGTCGAGGTGACGGCGCAGCACCTTCCGGTGGTCGTCGTCGACGACGGCTCCGCGGACGACACCGCCGCTCAGGCCGAGGCGGCCGGGGCCACCGTCCTGCGTCAGGCACCCAACGCCGGCAAGGGCGCGGCGCTGCGGGCCGGCTTCCGGTTCGCCCTGGACTCCGGGTTCGAGGCGGTCGTGACGCTGGACGCCGACGGCCAGCACGATCCGAGCGAGATCCCCCGATTCCTCGAGGCATACGCGGCTCAAGCGGCCGACCGACCGGGATTGATCATCGTCGGCGACGCTTCGCGGAGATGCCCGTTGCACGGCGCCTCTCCAATTTCGTGGGCGGCGTGGTCCTGTCGGCGGCCGTCGGTCGCTGGATCCCGGACAATCAGTCCGGCTTTAGATTGATCGGTCCGACGCTGATGCGGGAGATGCTGGAGAGCGTCGAGTCGGGCTTCGAATTCGAGGTCGAGATGATCGCCAGCTGCATCGCGCTTCGACGACCGATCCGCTGGGTGCCCATCCGCACGATCTATCTCGGAGAGACGTCGCACATCCGGCCATGGCGCCATCTGATTGGCTTCATCCGCGCCACCCGGAGAGCCCGGGCGACCGTGCGCCGCGGGCGGTGATCAAGAAGGGTCTGGTACTGGCGGCTATCCCAAAGTACGGCTTGGAGACGGCCATGCATGACCCCTACAGTCTGCCTCACAGCCGGACGGACCCTACTCCTTGTGACCCAGGGGTTCCCGACCGCACGAAGCGCCCTGTCGAACGAGGCACCCTGACCCATGGCATCGATGGCCGTCAATGAACTGGGACCGATGCTCACTGCGACCGAAGTCGCCGAGATGCTCCACCTGCACGTGAACACGGTGAAGCGCCTGGGTGACCGGGGTGAGCTGCCCTTCTATCGCGTCTGCAAGCGAGGCGATCGACGCTTCCGCCTGGACGACGTGATGCGCTTCCTGACCCAGAACCGCTAACAC
>JACCVB010000061.1 GCA_013698385.1 Chloroflexota bacterium | reverse complement strand
CACTCGGTTGTTCTTCGCGTCATGGGTCAATTCGACCAGGCCGAGGGCTTCGAGCAACGGCGGCAGGTACATCCCGAACCGACCGCGGTAGCCCTTGCGCAGGCCGTACCAGCCACCCACCGGGTTGTCCGAGGCCCGACCCCAGGCCTCCACCGTCCCCTCCGTCGCGGGCTTCTGCTCGTCCGCTGCGCCAAGCGGGATCCAGTCCCCGTGCGCCTTGAGCATGGCGTGAAGGTCATCGATGGCCGAGAGGTGATACTTCAGCTGGGTCGAACCGACCTGACAGACGAGCGTCGGCGGATCGGCCGTCTCGTCGCGCCACATCTCGTAGCCTGCCGTCCCGGGCGCCGTCTTCAGCTGCCAGGGGTCGTCGCGGGTGCCGCTCCCCGTCGCCCCACCGTCGTTCGTCATGCCGAGCCTCCACTCTGTCCGGTGGCCACGACCGGTTCGTGGGTCAGTTCGCCGCCGCGGACCGTCGCCCCAAGAACGATCGCCGCGGTCACGAGCACGATGTTCTTGATGATGTACTGGCCCTCGAGCGTGGGAACGTAGGGGATCCGCACGAACGTCTCTGCCGGGAAGAGCACGAGCGGGGTGATCGTGCCGAGCATCTGCGCGAACAGGAGCAGCAGGACCGCGCGCATCCAGCGCCCGATGATCAGGCCCAGGCCGATCGCGACCTCCCAGGCCGCCAGGACCGGCAGGGCGACGGAGGCCGGGACGTTGCCCAGGGTGAGCGTCTCGATCGTGCGCCCGGCCAGGTCCTCCGCGGGGCTCAGTCCCGGGAAGAACTTGAGCACACCGAACCAGAGGAAGATGACGCCGAGCGCGAGTCGCAGCATCGTCACCCCATGCCGCGCCATCCATTCGGTGATCCGACGGTCGAGCCGATCGAACCAGTTGGGTGTCGTCGTCGCCATTCCAGCTCCTTGGTCCTCCGGACGCGGCCACGATACATCCGACCTCACGCGGTGGGCAGGATCTCCCGCTTGCGACGGGCCACGAAGGCATCGAGCGCCTCCGTGATGCCCGGATCGAGGGCGGGCGGCACGGCTTCGGCAAGTAGCCGTTTCCAGATCCCGTTCGCCCGTTGGGTCGCGGTCAGGCCGCCGTCCGCGTGCCACGTCTCGAAGTTGCGCCAGTCGGACAGGATCGGCGTATAGAACGCGGTTTCGTACCGCTCCAGCGTGTGCGCGGACCCGAAGAAGTGGCCGCCCGGCCCGACTTCGGCGAGGGCGTCGAATCCGAGCGACGCTTCGTCCACGACCATGGGCTGAAGGACCTCCGCGATCATCTGCAGGATCTCGGCGTCCAGGATCAGCTTCTCGTACGACGCGGTCAGGCCGCCCTCCAGCCAGCCGGCGCCCTGGTAGAGCAGATTGACACCGCTCATCACGGCGCCCCAGACCGCCATCTCCGCCTCGTACGCCGCTTGGGCGTCCACGACCGGCGAGGCCGTCGCATTCGACGAGCGCCACGGGAGGCCGTAACGCCGCGCCATCTGGCCGGACGCGAACTGGCTCTTGACCGACTCGGGCGTCCCGAAGGCCGGCGAACCCGTGCGCATGTCCACGTTGGAGGTGAAGGCGCCGTAGATCATCGGCGCGCCGGCTCGAACGATCTGCGCCAGGCAGACCATGAACAGCGCCTCGGCATTCTGCTGGGCGATGGCCCCCGCCAGGGAGATCGGGCTCATCGCGCCGGCCAACGTGAACGGGGTGCCGACGACGGGCTGGCCGTTGAGCGCCATCTCGATGAGGCCGTCGCTCATCGGCCCGTCCAGGCGCAAGGGCGAGTTCGTGTTGATGACCGTCATCAGTGCCGGCTTGCGAGCGAGCACGTCGCGATCCATGCCGTGCAGGATGCACGCGATCTCGAGCGCATCATCCACCATGGGCGCGCCGGTCCCCCAGCAGTGCCAGGTCTTGTCCAACTCCACGGCGAACGTCCGGTACTGGTCGAGGTGGCGGGTCGGGACCGGCAGGTCGTTCGGCTCGAGGGGACCGCCGCCCTCCTGGTGCAACACCTCCAGTGCGCCGACGATCCGGACGTAATCGACGAAATCCTTGAAGTTGCCCGGCCGTCGTCCGCGATCGAGATCGGTCACGAAGGCCGGGCCGGCGACCGCGGCGAAGACAAGATTGGTCCCCCCGAAGATGACGTCCCGTTC
>JACCVB010000037.1 GCA_013698385.1 Chloroflexota bacterium | reverse complement strand
CCGGGACGGCGAGGTCCAGCGTTCGTCGATCGACATCGATGACGATCTCGTCGCCCTCCTCGATGATCGCGATCGGGCCACCGAGGGCCGCCTCCGGTGCGATGTGGCCGATCATCAGGCCGTGCGTCCCGCCGCTGAACCGGCCATCGGTGATGAGCGCCACGCTGTCGCCGAGGCCCTCGCCGACGAGGGCGCCGGTCACACTCAGCATCTCCTGCATGCCCGGACCCCCGACCGGGCCCTCCCAGCGGATGACGACGACGTCGCCTTCCACGATCCGGCGCTCCCTGACGGCCTCGAAGCAGGCCGTCTCCGAATCGAAGACGCGAGCCGGCCCGCGATGCTGGCGCCGTTCGTGTCCGGCCAGCTTCACGACGCAGCCGTCCGGCGCGAGACTGCCGCGCAGGATGGCCAGGCCACCGGTCGTCTTGATCGGGGTCTCGATCGGCACGACGACGCGCTGCCCATCCGTGGGGGTCGTGGCCGCCGCCACCTCCGCGATCGTCCGACCATCGACGGTCGGCGCGTCACCGTGCAGCAGTCCATCGCGCTTGAGCAGCTCGTGCATGACGAGGCCGATCCCGCCCGCGTCATACAGGTCGGCCGCGGTGTATCGACCGCCAGGTTGCATGTCCGCCACGATCGGGGTCCGGTCGGCGATCGTCGCGAACGCGTCGAGATCGAGCGGGATGCCGAACTCGTGGGCGATCGCCAGCAGGTGGAGCACGCCGTTGGTGGAGCCGCCCATCGCCGCGACGGAGGCGATGGCGTTCTCCAGGGACGCACGGGTCACGAAGCGCGATGGGCGGGTGTCCCCCTCGACTAGGTCCATGACGAGCTGCCCCGCCCGCCGCGCCGCGCCGTCCTTGGCTGGATCCTCGGCCGGGATGGCGTTCATGCCCGCCGGGGACAGCCCCAGGAATTCGAGCGCGGTGGACATCGTGTTGGCGGTGAACTGGCCGCCGCAGGCGCCAGGGCCCGGGCACGCGAGCTGCTCGACTTCGTACAGCTCATCCAGGCTGATCTTGCCCGCCCGGTAGGCACCGATCGCCTCGAAGATGGAGACGACCGTCGCGTTGCGCTGGCCGTTGATGGTGCCGGGGTAGATCGTGCCGCTGTACAGGATCAGGCCGGGCACATCCAGGCGACCCAGGGCCATCGCCGCACCGGGGCCGGTCTTGTCGCACCCGATGATGCACACGACGCCATCGAGCAGGTGGCCGCGCACGACGAGCTCGATCGAGTCGGCCACTACCTCGCGGCTGACGAGACTCGACTTCATGCCCTCGGTACCCATCGACACGCCGTCGCTGACCGAGATCGTGTTGAACTCCATCGGGGTCCCGCCCGCTGCGCGGATCCCGGCCTTGACGTGCTCCGCAAGACGACGGTGGTTGTAGTTGCACGGCATCGTTTCGATCCACGTCGTGCCCACGCCTACGAGCGGCTTCGCGAGGTCCTCGTCAGTGAAGCCGATGGCCTTGAGCATGCCCCGCGCGGCGGCCCGGTCCGGTCCGTCGGTCAGGGCCGCCGAATGGCGTTTGGCGGGATCGGTCGGCTGGCCGTAGGGATGGCGGGGCCTGGCTTCGCCGGTGATGATGGTGTCGATGGTGTCGATGGTGTCGGGCATCAGGGTGGGACCTCGCGGCGGGAGTGGACCAGTGTACGGGGCGGCGCTCAGCGTGATCCCACGGTCGAAGACTCGAGGCACTCGCCCGTGTCCACGGCGCCGGTCCGGGCGAGTGCAGGCGCCACCCGCGTCGCCACGGCCGTCGGAGCGAGGGCATAGCCCACGGAATCGTCCGTGCGCGCCTCGGCGAAGACCAGCCCGCCGATGGAGCCGTCACTCAGGACGAACGGCCCGCCGCTGTCTCCCCGGTCGATCTCTGCCCGCAGTTCCAGGATCTGGCGGCGGACCGGCTTCTTGCCGTAGATGTCTCGCCCGAGTGCCTCGTACGCGCCGGTGACCGCCGCCGACACGATCGTCAGGGCGCCGCCGCCGGGGTAGCCGAGCGCAGCGCCGAGCGTGCCACGGTTCGGGTCCGAAGCAGCGAACCGCAGGCCCCGGCCCTGCAGGTCCGGCGCGTACAGCACGGCCACGTCGAACGACGGATCGAACAGCACGACCCGTGCGTCCGTCCGGTCGCCCGTGGCCGAGATGACCTGGACGCCCCGCCGACCGGCGCCTGCCACGACATGGGCGTTCGTGACGACGTAATCGCTCGCGACCACGACGCCGCTGCCGGATGACGTGAGCCCGCAGGTCGCGGCGGTCACCCGCAGGGTGCTCGACTCGGCGGCGGCCGCGATCGTGCGAGCGCGCTTGTCCGTTGGGCGGTCGATCGGCGGCCTGGGAAGGGGCTCGAAGCCGATGAAGACGTCTGGTAGCCCGGAGGCGTCGAGCAGGCTGCCCAGCTCCTCGGCGATGCTCGCGGGCGGGGGCAGGATGGCATTGAGGGTCCGGATGGCGTTCGAGGTCTGGGCCGCTTCCATGAGGCGGGGCACCGGCCCGATCGCCAGCAGGCCGCCCGCGAGCCATACGATGAGCAGCGCCTGTGCGCCACCCAGCACGGCGCCGGCGAGTCGGTCTGCGGCACCGAGCACGCCCGTCCCGAGGCCACCCGCAACCCGACGTCCGACGGCCGATCCGATCGATTCACCGAGGGCGACCGCCACGAGCAGCCCGGCCAGGACGACGAACGGTCGCAGTCCGGGCTCCACCTTCCCGAGTGGCTCCGCGAGGGTTGGCAGGGCGAGGATCGCAAGCGCGCCACCGGCCACTGCGCCAAGCAGCCCGCCGACCTGGGGAAAGGCGCCCGACCGGAACCCCAGCAGCACGGCCAGCACCACCAGCAGGATCGCGACGACATCAAGGACGTTCACCGCCCGATCGTCGCACAGGTCGCGGTTGCGTCGCGTCCGCGCCCGCGGGCCGGGCGGTGCGCCCAGTCAGCGCACCCCGGTCAGTGTGCGCCGGCGAGCGAGTCGATCCGTGGCGGGTGGGTGGCTTCCCAGGCGGTGATGTCGGCTTCCTTCGTCAGGAGATAGCCGATCTCGTCCGTCCCGGCCAGCATCATGCGTTTGGCGAAGGGGTCGATCTCGAAGTCGATGGTCGAACCGTCCGGCAGCAGGACGCCCTGCTCGGCGAGGTCCACGGTCAGTTCCGCGTCCGGGTCGTCGCGCACGATCCCGACCAGTCGCCCGTGGGTCGCGGGGTCCACGACGATCGGCAGCAGGCCGTTCTTCAGGCTGTTGCTGCGGAAGATGTCGGCGAAACCGGTGGACAGGATCGCGCGCACGCCCCACGCGGTCAGCGCCCACGGTGCGTGCTCGCGCGACGAACCCGCCCCGAAGTTGTCGCCGACGAGCAGGATCCGGCGCCCCGCCATCCCGGGCTGATCCAGGACGAACGACGGGTCCTTGAGCGCACCGTCCTCCTCGAACCGCCAGTCACGAAACAGCGCCTCGGCGAGGCCCGCTTTGTCCGTGACCTTGAGGTAGCGCGCGGGCACGACCTGGTCCGTGTCCACGTTCTCGGCCAGCAACGGCACGACCTTACTGGTGAACAGGCGATACGGCTCGGCCATCGTCAGCGACCACCCACCGCGGCCAGCGTCTCGATCCCGGGGAGTGTCCGAGGATCCGTCACCACGCCGCTGATCGCAGATGCGGCGGCGGTCAGTGGGGAGGCCAGGAACGTTCGGCCGCCCTTCCCCTGGCGACCCTCGAAGTTTCGGTTGCTGGTGCTCACGGCGTACTGGCCGGGTGCCAACTGGTCGCCGTTCATCGCGATGCACATGGAGCAGCCGGACTCCCGCCAGTCCGCGCCGGCTGCCTTGAAGATGTCGGCCAGGCCCTCCCGCTCCGCCTCGCGCTTCACCTCGTCGCTGCCGGGCGTGACCATCAGACGGACGCCCTCCGCGACTTGGCGACCCTCGAGGGCCGCGGCGGCCAGGCGCAGGTCGCTGATCCGGCCGTTCGTGCACGAGCCGACGAAGACGACATCCACCTTCTGGCCGATGATCGGCTGGCCGGGCTGGAGGTCCATGTATTCGAGAGCGTGGACGAGGGCGCGTCGGGCGGCGGGGTCCGACTCATCGTCCGGCGACGGCACGTGCGAGGTGATCGGGATGCCCATCCCTGGGTTCGTGCCGTAGGTGACCATCGGCTCCAGGGCGTTCGCGTCGATCGTGATCGACTTGTCGAACGTGGCGCCGTCGTCGCTGGGCAGGTCGCGCCAGCG
>JACCVB010000035.1 GCA_013698385.1 Chloroflexota bacterium | reverse complement strand
GGGACCGACGTCACCCAAGGAGGTCGGGAGCCTTCGTGAGTGCGGATGGAGGCATCACCGGGCCGGCACGACGGTCTTCAGAGGTAGTGCCGCTGCGCCCTCTTGGCGACCTCGTAGCGCTCTCGCGCTTCACGAACGGACTCCGACTCCGAGACCTCCGCGACGGGTACATCCCACCAGGCTTCGCTGTCGGGCGCGGCCACCAGTGGGTCGGTCTCGATATGTATCAGGATCGGCCGCTGCTCCGATGACGTCTTGGCCGCCTCCAACGCCGCCCGCAGCTCCTCGATCGAATCGGCGCGCACGACGCGCGCCCCGAGGCTCGCCGCGTTCGCGGCCAGGTCCACCGGCAGATGGTCACCGTCCAGCCGCCCTGAATCCTCGCCGCGATACCGGTACGCCGTCCCGAACCGCTGAGTCCCGAGCGACTCCGAAAGCGCGCCGATCGACTGGAAACCGTGGTTCTGCACCAGCACCACGATGAGCTTGAGTCGCTCCTGGACGGCGGTGACCAGCTCCTGGGCCATCATCAGGTACGAGCCGTCGCCGACCATCACGAACACATCGCGCTCGGGCGCCGCCAGTTTCACCCCGAGGCCACCCGCGATCTCGTAGCCCATCGTGGAGTAGCCGTATTCCACGTGGTATCCCTTCGGGTCGCGCGTCCGCCAGAGCTTGTGCAGGTCGCCCGGCATCGAGCCGGCCGCGCAGACGACCACATCCCGGGGACCGGAGACGGAGTTCACGGCGCCCACGACCTCCGACTGCGCCGGCAACGGTCGATGACCGAGCGTGTACGCCCCCTCGACCGCCTGATCCCACGCTTCGGAACGCCGGCGGGCTTCGTCGCGGTAGCCGGGCTCGACCGACCAGCCCGCCAGGCCGGCCCCGAGCGCCTCGAGCGCGACTCGCGCATCGGCCACGACAGCCACCCCCGCCTGCTTTGCCGCGTCGATGGAAGCCACGTTGATGTTCACGAAGCGCACACCCTCCGCAGCGAAGATCGTCCGTGACGCCGTCGTGAAGTCGCTGTACCGCGTCCCGATGCCGATCACCAGATCTGCATCGCGTGCCAGCGCGTTCGCGGCGGGCGTGCCGGTCGCGCCGATGGCACCCACGGATGACGGGTGGTCGTAGGGCAGGGATCCCTTCCCGGCCTGCGTCTCGCTGACCGGGATGCCGCTCGACTCCACGAATGCGCGCAGCGCTTCGGTCGCCCCCGAATAGATGGTCCCACCGCCGGACACGATGAGCGGGCGCCTGGCTGATCTGAGTAGATCCAGCGCCCGGACAAGTGCGGCCGGCTCGGGAACCGACCGAGCGACGTGCCAGAGCCGTCGTTCGAAGAGCGCGAGCGGCCACTCCCACGCCTCCGCCTGGACGTCCTGGGGCAGCGCCAGGGTCACCGCGCCGGTCTCGGCCGGGTCGGTCAGCACGCGCATTGCCGCCATGAGCGCCGACGGCAGTTGCTCCGGCCGGCTGATGCGGTCGAAGTACCGCGACACTGGCCGGAACGCATCGTTGACGAACACATCTCCGGCGAGCGGGTGCTCCAGCTGCTGAAGGACCGGATCGGCCACCCGAGTAGCGAAGACATCCCCGGGCAGCAGCAGCACGGGCAGCCGGTTCACCGTCGCGACGGCCGCGCCGGTCACCATGTTCGTGGCGCCGGGACCGACGGACGTCGTGCAGGCGAGGGTCGACAGGCGGTCGCGCATCCGGGCGAATCCAACGGCGGCATGGACCATGGCCTGCTCATTGCGCGCCAGCCGGTAGGGAAGCGCGCGCGGATCGGCCAGCTCGGCTTCCCGCAGCGCCTCGCCGATGCCTGCCACGTTGCCGTGCCCGAAGATACCGAAGACGCCCCCTATCAGCCGCTGCTCCAGGCCATCGCGCTCCGACCACTGCGCCGGCAGGAAGCGCACGATGGCCTGGCCGACGGTCAGCCGGATGCGTCCCGTGGTCACCGTCGCTCGCCGAAGGGCAGCCTGGGATCCACACCGTCCGCTGACCACGTCTCCTTGACCCAGGCATGCGCCGGGTCGTCCGAGACCAGCCACGAGCGCCGGCCCGGACCCGCCATCACGTTCAGGAAGTAGAGGTCGTAGCCCGGCGCAGCCATGGCCGGCCCGTGCCACCCATGCGGGATGAGCACGACGTCTCCGGACCTGACCTCCGCCAGCACATCGATGGGCCGTTCCACCGTCCCGTACACGCGCTGGTAGGCGATGCCCGACTCGGCCGCCCCGCCACTGCCCGAGGATGGCCCGGCACGCCCGGCCGCCAGCTCGTAGTAGTAGATCTCCTCGAGCTCCGTCTCCCCGGACCGCTCTTCGTCGTGCTTGTGCGGCGGGTACGATGACCAGTTGCCGCTGGGTACGAGCACCTCACAGGCCATCAGCCGGTCGGCCTCGAAGCCGCCTGGCATGCAGAAGCCGTTCACCTGCCGCGAGCAACTCCCGCTGCCCCGCAGCTCGACGGGTACGGCCTCGGACGGGCCATAGCGGAACGGCAGCCGCCGCGAGGCTCGTGCCGAAGGGATGGCCGAGCGCCCACCGGTCGGGCTCGACACGGTCACTTGGCTGTCTCGTCCCACGTAGGCGAAGTCGGTGGGGCCCTCGAAGACACCGCTCCGCCCACGCAGGTCGAAGGCCTGATGCTCACACGAGACTCGGACCGAGCCCCACAGCGGCAGGACGACCAACTCGTCCTCGCCGGTCTGGAACGTCCGGGAGCCCCCAGCCGCGAGGTCCAGGACGCGCAGCCCGGAGTAATCCCACCCGGCGTCCTGGGGCGTGATGGACAACGTCCAGCCGTCGGCCGCCGTGGAGCCCGCCGGTCGGTACAGCGACGATCCACTCACGGCGGCTCGGGCAGCAGGTCCGGGTCGGGGATGGCGGCGTCGGTGACGAGGTGGAGGAGATCATGGTATGAGGCGATGAAGGCCCGCAGCGTCCGCGCCGTAGCGGGGTAGGCATCGAACTCGTCCACGGCGAGCCCGTCCGGCTCGTAGGCGCGCACGAAGTCGGGGAAGCGCCTCCGGAGCTCATCGACCACCCGGGGAGCCACCGGGTCGTCGATGCGGTGCCGTACCTCCAGTGCAGATGCGTTGAAGCGCTTCTGCCAGGAAGAAGGCATCGTGATCACCACATCGCCGCCGACGAGCTCCGACCAATGCAGATGGTGCCGAATGGCCGCGCCCAGCAGCCGGGCGCGGTAGCCGCGGTCCTGGAACAGCTGATGGGCCCGCTTGAAGATCGCCACGCCGGACCAGGGCAGAACGGTCGGGTCGGCCACCACGCCGTGCCTGTCCATCTGGACGTGCAGCCAGTCTTCCAGGCGGCCCATCATCACCGTCACGACCGGCCCCAGCCGCGCGACATCCTGACCCGCGTTCTCGCGCCGCCGAAGCCCGCGCTCGATGGCTTCGGCCGCTGCGAGCGCTTGTGGGACCGTGAAGCAGACCGTGACGTTCACGTTGACACCGCGCGCCGTAGCCTCCTCGATGACGCCCATGCCCGCCGAGGTCGCCGGGAACTTCACGATGATGTTCGGGGCCAGCCCAGCGAAGGCCACACCCTGCGCGAGCATCCGGCCCTGGTTAGCGTAGAGCGTCGGGTCCGTCTGCACGGACAGCCTTCCCTGCCGCCCGCCGTGTTCCTCGAAGGCCGGCTCCAGCAGGGCCGCTCCACGGATGGACATCTCCTCTACGACCCGCCAGGCCAGCTCCGTCTCCGTACTCGTCGGATCCTCGGCCGCCAGGGCACGGACACGGTCCCGCCAGAGGCTCGACCCCTTCTTCCACACGTCGGTGACGATGGTGGGGTTCGCGGTGGCCCCGACCGCGCCGAAGCTCAGGGCGTACTCGAGCTCGTCCACGTCGCAGGAGTCGTTCCAGATGTCGGTCGGCGTGGTCGCCACCGTGCGCCCCAGCGGGCTCGCCGCCAGCGGCAGCGCGACCGCCTTCGTGTGCACCGCCATGGACCTCTCCCTTCCATCCTGTTGACAGGGGTTGACGGCATGGTATCGTTCGGCCGCTCAGAGGGTAATCGATTACATCAAGGCCGATAGAGGCCCTTCCAAGCTCGTATCAGCGCTGCTGCGGAGTCTGTCACCGGCATGGATCCGACGCTCTCGGCTGGTCTACGCCGTCGCCTGCGCCGCCCGACGGACGCGCTGCCGCACGCCCGCATCGGTGCCGTGCCCATCGTCTGGAACAACGTCGACCTAGCCGACCTGCGCCAGGGCGCGACCGGGGACGAGATCCTCGACGAGATCACGCGCTTGGGGTACGAGGGTACCCAGCTGGGACTCGGCTTCCCTGAGGGTCAAGCACTCCACGAGGCGCTCCGAGTGCGACACCTGAGCCTCGCCGAGGTCTACTACTCGATCCCACCCACGCCTGACGGACCAGCGCCGGGAGCCCATGAGATCGCCCGGCAGCGCCTCCGGCTCCTGCACCACGGCGGCGGCGAGGTGCTCTGCGTCGCGTTCGACGTGGCGTCACCCCGCCTGGAGACCGCCGGGCGTGCGACGTCACCGGACACGCCCCGCTTGACCGATGAGGGCTGGCAGCGGCTCACCGAACATCTCCACGCGGTCGCCCGCGACGCGCTCGCGGCTGGGCACCGGGCGGCGTTCCATCCCCATGCCGGCACGTACGTCGAGACCCCTGACGAGATCGCGCGCCTCGCCCGCTCCACGGACCCCGAGCTGGCCGGCATCTGCCTGGATGTCGGCCACTGTCTGGTCGGCGGCGGGGACCCCGTCGCGCAGATCCGAGAGCTGGGGCCGCGGATCACGCACGTGCACCTCAAGGATGTCGACCCGGACGTGCTGGCGCGCCTTCGTGCAGGAGAGATGGGCGGCTTCGACACAGCCATCCGAGCCCGCCTCTTCACGGAGCTCGGCTCAGGCCTGCTGGACCTAGACGGCGTCCTGGCCGTCCTCATCGAGCTCGACTACCGGGGCTGGCTGATGGTCGAGCAGGACAGTGCCTGGGGGCCACCGTCGGAGAGTGCCGCGATCGGGCGGCGTGTCCTGGCCGCTGCACTCCGTCGCCGGGCGCCGGCACGCGCCGCATGAGGCGGGAATGACCATCGCCAAGAGGCGGGCATGAGGATCGCCCTGCTGGGGGCCGGCCGCATCGGCAGCATGCACGCGCGGCTGCTCGCCCGGACGCCGGCCGTCGACCAGCTGATCATCGCCGACGCCATCCCGGGGCGCGCCCAGGCAGCGGCGCAGGAGCTCGGCCCGAAGGCCATCGCGCTGCCTGCGCTGGAGGCCACCTTCGACCATGCCGATGCCGTCGTCATAGCCGCCTCGACCGACGCCCACGCCGGTCTCATCCGCCTGGCCATCGAGCGAGGCCTGCCCACGTTCTGCGAGAAGCCGCTGGCCCACGACCTGCCCGCCACCATCGAGGTGGCCCAGGTCATCGAGCGCGCGGGCGTGCCCTTCCAACTGGGCTTCCAGCGGCGCTTCGATCCTGCCTACCGTGAGGCCCGACGCCTGGTCCGGTCGGGCGAGCTGGGCATGCTGTACGTCATCCGGCTGGCCGGACACGATCCGGCTCCGCCGCACGAGGCGTACATCCCGACCTCAGGCGGCATCTTCCGCGACTTCTCCATCCACGATTTCGATGTGCTGCGCTGGATGACCGGCGACGAGGTGACCGAGGTCTATGCTGACGGTGCCGTGCTCGGCTTTCCGGTGTTCGCCAGGTACGGTGACGTCGACACGGCGACCGCGATGTTGCGCATGAGGGCAGGCACGCAAGTGGTCCTCACCGTCACCAGGCACGACCCGCTGGGCTACGACGTCCGCGCCGAGCTCTTCGGGTCGCGTGATTCGGTGAGCGTCGGCCTGGGGCCGCGGATGCCGCTTCGTTCCCTGGAACCGGGCGCCCCCCCGCCGGCCGGGCCGGCCTGGCCCGACTTCGTCCACCGCTTCGAAAGTGCCTACGTGGACGAGCTCCGCGCGTTCGTCAGCCTTGTCGCGGGTGAGTCGGATAGCGCGTGCACGGCACACGACGGCGTCGAGGCTCTGCGCATCGCTGAGGCCGCCACGCGGTCTCTCCGCGAACACCGAGCGGTCGCTCTCGCAGAGATCCTCGCGGGATCTCGGGGTCTCCCCCATCGGGAGGAGGAGGTGCTGTCGCCGAGGTAGATGGAGAGGAGATCCCTCAGGCATGGTCGCGCGTCACGGCCCTGCCATCGACCCGTGGGCAAACCGCGGGATTCTTGGAGGAGGCAACACGGATGAACCTACGAAGGACCTTGGTCGGGATCGCCATCCTGACCCTCGTCAGCGCTGCCTGTAACGTCGGCGCGCCGGCACCGTCCGCCGGCGCGGGCGGCCTTGACGGGGCGCTCGTCGAGCGCAGCGCCATCACCATCGAGATCGTCACGCACGGCCAGGCCATCGACGGCTTCTGGGGCGTCGTGCGCAACGGCGTTCAGGCGGGCGGCGCGGACATGGGCGTCGCCGTCAACTACAGCGCCCCGGCCGCCGAGAGCGACATGGTCGCGATGTCCCAGCTCATCGACGCAGCGGTCGCCAAGCGGCCCACCGGTCTGGTGGTCTCCATCCCGAACCCCGATGCCCTCGGGCCCGCCATCGAGAGAGCCGTTGCCGCAGGCATCCCCGTCGTGTCGATGAACTCCGGATCGGACGCCTTCCGCGACCTGGGAGTGCTCGCCCACGTCGGCCAGACCGAGTACGAGGCCGGCTTCGGCGCAGGCGAGCGTTTCGCTGAAGCCGGCGTCCAGAACGCCGTCTGCTTCAACCAGGAGGTGGGCAACCAAGCTCTGACACTCCGCTGCAACGGGTTCTTCATGGGCCTCACCGGCAGTGAAGATGGAGAGGTCCTTCAGGGCAACATCGCCGATCCGGCCGCCATGCAAGCGACCATCGAAGCCGCCCTGTCCGGCGACCCCACCATCGACGGCGTCCTCACCCTCGGGCCGTCCGTCGCCGTGCCGGCTCTGGCCGCGGTGGAAGCTTCCGGCCGGGATGTCCAACTGGCCACGTTCGACCTCAGCGCTGATGTCCTGGCCGCCATCAGGGACGGGGATATGGCCTTCGCGGTCGATCAGCAGCAGTTCCTCCAGGGGTATCTGCCCATCGTCATCCTCACCAACTATGCCGAGACCCGGAACCTCCCCACGGGCAACGGCCAGGGCCTCGTGATGACCGGGCCGGGCTTCGTCACGGCGGACACGGCCGAGGACGTCATCGCACTGGCCGCCGAGGGTCTTCGCTGACCCAGGCGACATCCTGCGCCGGACGAACGGCGCACGGGGAGGGGTCGGATCCATCCGGCCCCTCCCCTCGACAGGAGGGAGGAACGGCCACGACGACCACCGGCGATCCGACACCCACCGCGTGGTCGGACCGAATGCGACGGATCCCTCTGTCGCAGCGCCTTCTAGCCCGCCCCGGCGCCGGTGCCGTCCTCATCACCATCTTCGTCTGGCTGGTCTTCGCCGGCATCTCCATCGTCACCGGCAGCCGGACCTTCCTGACACTCGAAGGGACGCTCAGCTACCTGGATGTGGCGGCCCAGGTGGGCATCGTCGCGACGTCCGTGGCGCTGCTCATGATCGCTGGGGAGTTCGACCTTTCGATCGGCTCATTGGTCGGCTTCGCAGGCATCGTCATCGGCATCGGCGTGACCGAGATGGGGATGCCCGTCTGGGCGGCCATCCTCACGTCACTGGTCCTGACGACGCTCCTCGGGGTGGTCAACGGGATCATCGTGGTGCGCACGGGGCTGCCATCGTTCATCGTCACGCTGGCCACGCTCTTCATCATCCGCGGCCTCACCATCGTCCTGACCGCGGAGGTGACCAACATCACGTTCATCTCCATCGACCGCACGGTGATCGAGAACGACCCCATCGCGTGGCTCTTCAACTGGAGCAGCGGGAATCTGAAGGTCTCGGTCTTCTGGTGGCTGCTCATCGGCGCCATCGGTGCCTACCTGCTGGCCAAGACCCGTTTCGGCAACTGGGTCACGGGGGTGGGCGGCTCGCCCGCCGCGGCGCGCACCCTGGGCGTCCCGGTCGCTCGGGTGAAGGTCGCGCTGTTCGCGCTGACGGCGTTCTCGGCGGCCATCTTGGCGACCATCCAGAGCATGACCTTCTACTCGGCTGATGTCCTCCGCGGCAGGGGCATCGAGCTCGACGCGATCACGACCGCGGTCATCGGCGGCTCCCTGCTCACGGGCGGCTACGGCTCGGTCATCGGGGCGGCGATCGGGGCGCTGTCATTGGGCATGGCCCGCATCGGCATCGTCTTCGCGAACATCAACGCGGACTGGTACACGATCGCCATCGGCACGCTGCTGCTGGTGGCGGTCGTCCTCAACAACGGGATCCGGCGCCGCTTCGCCGGCATCCGCTAAGCGAGGGGGACACACGATGAGCATCGCTACCACCAACGACGCGCCGCTCGACGCGCCACTGCTCGAGGCCCGTGGCGTGTCCAAGTACTTCGGCGCCGTGGTGGCCCTGGAGGGCGTGAACCTGGAGGTCCGTGCCGGTCGGATCACCTGCCTCCTGGGGGATAACGGCGCTGGCAAGTCCACGCTCATCAAGGTCCTCTCCGGCGTCCACCAGCCGGATGATGGGACGCTCGCGGTGGACGGCACGCCGGTGCGCTTCAGCGCACCACGCGATGCGCTCGATGCGGGCATCGCCACGGTGTACCAGGACCTCTCCGTGATGCCCCTGATGAGCATCAGCCGAAACTTCTTCCTGGGCAATGAGCCCACGGTCGGCGTGGGGCCTTTCCGCCGTTTCGATGGCGCCAAGGCAGGCGCCATCGCCCGCGAGGAGATGCGCAAGATCGGCATCGATGT
>JACCVB010000014.1 GCA_013698385.1 Chloroflexota bacterium | reverse complement strand
TGGACCAGGCGCGGCCGTAGTACGGCACACCCAGGATGACCTTGGATGCCGGCACCCGCGCCAGGAACGCGCTCAGCGTGTTGCCGATGTCGTAGGTCGGGCCGGCCAGGGGCGCGATGGAGCCGGCGACGCTGGAACGGGCGGTGCGATAGTCATATCCCATGATCATGATCGCGTCCGCGCCGCCGGCGGCCGTGGCGTCCTCGATCGGGTAGTTGCCGATGTAGCCGGTGGTGTCGAAGGTAAGCTGATAGCCGCGGGCGGAGGCGTCCAGCGCGGAGCGCACCTTGCGAACGAGCGCGGTGTACTCGTCGGCGTACCCGGTCACGAGGGGCTCGAAGTCCAGGTTGACGCCGTCGGCGCCTCGATCCCGGACCGCCCTGGCGATCTGGGCGGCGAGGTTGGCCCGGGCGGTGGAGCTGCCGAGAAGGGCCTTCTGGCGTGTCTGGCCGGCCGAGGACCAGGCGAAGCTCTGCACGGTCAGCACGACCCGTGCCCCGCTGGCGTGGGCGGCGTTGATCACGTTGGTCATCCTGGAGCTCGTCCAGCCGCTCCAGCCGACCGTCGTGGAACCGCTGCTGTTCGTCTTCTGGAGGTTGCCCTGGCCATCGGCCCCGACGCCGAAGTACGCCACGGTGGAAAGCTTCTCCCAGTCGAGCCGGGTCGAGGTGTCGCTCAGCTCCCAGTACGGAAGGAAGCCGAAGATCTCGCGTCGCAGCCCGCCGGAGCCGACGGCCGCGGTGAGCTCGACCTCATCGCCGTTCGTGCCGGCGATCCAGCTCGCGTCGACCGCGTCCACGGTCTCGCTCGGGTCGACGGAGGGACGGTCGATCGTCGCGTCGGGGGTCGGCTTGGCCTCCTTCGACAGGCGCATCTCACGACCCGAGGCACGGCCCGCCGGGAGGGTCCGGGGCGCCTGGCCCCCGACCTTCCAGCGGTCGCCGGTGCGGGGCCGGAACGGGACCGTCACGCGGTCGCCGGCCTTGAAGTCGGTCCGATCGCCCGCGTGCGCCTGGGCCTGTTCGTAGTGGATCGTGGGCTGGAGCCTGGCCTCCACCTTGGGCGAGGCGGCCATCGCCGCGGATCCGGGCGCAAGACCCAGCAGGACGACCAGGCCGAGGCCGAGGGCGACGGATCGACCGATGACGGGGCGGGCGAACGGGTGACGGCGAAGGGATGACACAAGCGTTCCTCAGGCTGGGGGTCGAGAAGTCGGACGCTAGGGCCACGGGATGGCCCGGACTACGGCACGAAGGTCCCGGTCCAGTCCGGGACAGGGACGTTCGCTGGCGAGCGGTGACGTCGCCGTCGTGTCAGTGGAGCCGAACGGTCAGGCTGGTGGACTGGCTGCGGCCGTCGACATCGGCGGCACTGACCCGGAAGCGGATGTCGCCGGTCCCTCCGCCGGTCTTGACGGTCAGCCGCACCCGATACTTGCCGGTATCCACCTTCGACATCGCCACACTCCAGGTGGTCTTGCCCGGCTGGTAGACGTAGACCCGAGGGGTCGACGACAGGGATTCAGCCGACGTGGCGGAGACCGTGACGGACTGGCCTCGGGCCGGCGTCGTGTCGGACAGGCTGATGGCGAACGCCATCATCTTGAAGGTCCGGTACTGGCTGATCGTGGGTGATCCGTCGCCGGCCAGGGTCACGACGGAGCGGTACGAGCCGCCCGGCAGGAAGGTACCGTCGGGCCGCTTGCCATCGAAGACACGGGTGACCGTCCCGGCGGGCGTCAACGCGCCGTCGAGGAGCGTCAGGACGGTGGCGCCATCGGCGTCCACGATCGTCCAGGTCACGGCCGCTTGGCGAGTCAGGTTGAAGGACAGGGTGGTGGTGGGAGCCAGGCGGTCGGCGTCCTGTGGGTAGAAGAGGGTCTTCGTCGTCTCGACCTGGCCGAGGCTGGTGTTGACGATGACGCTGCGGGTCACGCGCGTGCCGTTGTTGCCGGCCGCATCGCGCGGGGTCAGGCGGACCTCATAGGTCCCATCGGGGACGATCTTGCCCGCACCATCCTTGCCGTTCCAGACGAGGCGCACGGCTCCGGACGAGACCGTGATCGTGGTCGAGCGCACGACGGTGCCGCCGGCGTTCAGGACCCGGAGCAGGATGGTTCCACCCTGGCTGACGTTGCCCGTCCAGGTGATCGATTCCCTGGACAGGTCGCCGTTGGGCGAGAACCAGGCGACCGCATCGGCGGCCGGGGAGACGGCCGTCAGCGACGGGGCGGTCGTGTCGACCACGAATGTGCCGGACTTGGTGGTCGGGCCATTGAGCCAGCCGTCGACCGCGCTGATCGACCACGCGTACCTGCCATCGGCGACGGGCAGGCCGCCGGCGAGCGCATCCCAGGTCACAGACAGTCGGTCGGCCGTGCCGGAGGCACTCTTCACGGTGGTGCCGCCCGGGGCCTTGATCTTGAGCTGCCAGGTCACCGACTCGGAGAAGCGGGCGCTGAGGCTGGCGGTGTCGTTGCGGCCGTCGCCGTTGGGCGAGACGCGACCGGAGCCTACGTCCACGCTCCAGATGGATGGCGCGGTGCTGTCGCGAGCGGCCAGGTCCGCGGCGTCCATCCAGCCGGCGAGGCTCGCATCGTCGAGTCCCTCCACCTGGACCGCCGTGCGGCCATCGGCCGTGGTGGACTTGGCGAGGAGCCGGAACCGCTCATCCGCCGGGACGGAGACAAATGCGAGGTCCGACCCGGATCCGGGCGTGAGCGTCGCACTGGGATAGATCCCCGCACCGGCCGTGATGGTCGCGGCCTTCCCGGGCACCGTCAGGCTGGCCGGATCGGTGGCGGTCGGGGTCGAGCCGATGACATCGTCGCTGGTCAGCCCGGGCTGTGCCACGAGGGCTCTGTAGTACCCGCCGGTCGATGTATCCGGGTCCATATAGGCCGTGGCGCTCGGTGTCCGGACCGAGGTGAACGAACTGACGTGATCGTGGAAGTTGGGCTGATTCCGCCACAACTGGACGATGGACTGGTGGGTGGTGAAGAGCGACCGGACGTAGGTTTCCGGTTTGCCATGGCCCTCGGCGATGACCGCCTTGGCGCCGGCCTTCAGGAAGCCTGCTGCGTAGTTGTCGACGCGTTGGCGCGCGACGCTCAGGCTGGGCGCCGCGTTACCCGGCTCGGAGCTGCCGGAGGCGTAGCACAGGTGACCGAGCAGGACGACGGCATTGGGCGCCAGGTCGAGCGTCGAGACCGACGGCTCACCGTAATACTTCAGCTCGTAGTCGCTCAGCTTGCCGTCGCCGTTGACGTCGTAGTTGAGACCGAACCCATCCTTGGTCGTGTACAGCGGGTCGTAGGTGTACGGGCTGGGCCAGCCGTTGCCATGGCCGAAGTAGACGAGGATGGACGCGCCCACGGCGGCCGCCTTGACCTTGCTCCAGGTGGCGGACGGGCTGTAGACCTTGACGACGTTCGGGGTGTACTTGATCGCCTCGGCATAGACCGCGTCGGCATTCGCCCGGTAGGTCGCGGTCGTGCCGTGGGTCGCGCCCACCACGATGACCACCTTGGGCGGAGTCGTCGCGCCGGCAGCCTGTACGGGAGTGACGGCGGTGGGCGCGAACGAGCCGAGGGTGGCGATCAGGAACAGGGCAAGGGCGGCGACGGTCTGGCGCATAGGGCTCCTCTTGGGGGTGACGGGTCGGGTTTCTGACCAGACTCGTCCCGGCGAGGCCCGGCCTCAATCGCGGGATGGTCCTCCTGCGGCCTAGCCCCTTCGGGCTTCCGGAGGTGCGGTCGCGACCGGATCCGTGCGGAGACGATCAGCGCGGTGAGGTCAGCCCAGGACCTCGAGCCGCGCGACCAGTTCGGCCAGCGAGGGATTCGCCTCATCCCGCTCGGACAGGATCGGACGCCCGCCTGGCAGACCCGGCACCTCCGGCCACGCGATCCCGACCTGCGGATCGTCCCAGGCGAACCCCAGCTCATCTGACCCGTCGTATTCATTGGTCACGAGATAGACCAGTTCCAGCGCCTCGAGGGCGAGGAACCCGTGGGCCACGCCGACGGGGATGTCCACCCACTCGTTGGCGACCAGCGCGCGCGTCTCGACCCGGGGAGCCGCCGACCGGTTCAGGAACATCGGCCGGACGTCGACGAGCGCGACGAACGCTCGACCGCCGGCCAGCACCCAATGGTCGAGCTGACGGCGATGAAGATGCAGGCCGCGCAACACGCCGACCGCCGAGGTGGACAGGTTGGCCTGGGCGAACGGCGCGCCCTCGTAGGCGCTGGCCCGCCAGAGCTCCCGGAACGAGCCGCGGGTATCGCCGAACCGGGCGATCGCGCCGTACCGCACGCCCGGGATCGTGGAGTCGGGACGCGCCTCGGTCATGCTCGCGTGGTGCTGTTGGAAGCGGTCCGGCTGCGGCGCAGGGACAGCGCGTAGTCGGCCATCGCCTCCGGCCACGGGCGCAGCGGCTCACGCCCGGGCAACGGGGTCGGAGCCAGAACGGCCCACGCGGGCGGCGTGGAGGCGCGCGACCAGGTGGACCCGGGAACCTCGTCCACGGTGACGTCGAGTCCGACCCGGCCCAGGACGTCACGTGCCCAGTCTGCCCGCGAGGCGAGCCCGCCCCCGACGATGTGGTGGATCGCGACGCGCTCTCCGGGCGCGACGACCGCGTCCTCCCCCACCAGCCAGACGAGCGCCTCGGCCAGGTCGTGGGTATACGTGGGCGTGCCCCACTCGTCACCCACGGCCCACAGCGAGCTGCCGGCCCGGAGCGCCTTCTCCCCGGCTCGCACGATCTTGTGTGGGAAGTCCGGGGCGCCGGGGCCGAACAGCCAGGCCGTGCGGACGATGGCCAGCCGGCCCGTCGCGTCAGCCGCGTCGTAGGCCGCGGTCGCCTGGCACTCGCCCTCCAGCTTGGACGCGCCATAGGCATTCGCGGGGCCGGCCGGATCGTCCGGCGCGTAGCCACGGCCGTCCCGACGGGTGCCATCGAAGACCTCGTTCGTCGAGATCACGATGAGGTCCACGCCACGTTTCGCGCAGGCACGCGCGAGGGCACCGGTCGCGTCGCCATTGCGCCTCCTGGCGAGTTCGCCGTCGCGGGCGCAGCCGTCCACGTCCGTCCAGGCCGCGGCGTGGACGACGACCTCGGGGCGGTCGCGATCCAGCAGGGCGTCGGCCGTCCGAGCCGCATCATCCAGGTCGAACGCCGCCCGGTCCCAGCCGACCGGCCCGGACGGGCCGGTGAATGGCGCGTCTCCGAAGGCCGCCATGAGCGCCCGTCCCAGCCTTCCGGTCGAGCCCGTGATCGCGACGCGCATCAGGTGGCTGTCCGCAGCCGCGACCCGTATTGGCGCTCGTAGTACGCGTCCCAATCCCCGGAACGCACGGCGCGCCACCAAGCCTCGTTCTCAAGGTACCAGTCCACGGTGGCGTCCAGGCCTGTCGCGAAATCCATGGTCGGCAGCCAGCCGAGCGCCGCGAGCTTCGAGCCATCCATCGCGTAGCGCCGATCGTGCCCGGGCCGGTCCTCCACCTGGCGGACAAGCGACCACGGCTTGCCCAGCCGCTCGAGGAGCAGGGCGATCGTGTCGCGGTTGGCCATCTCCACGCCACCGGCGATGTTGTACGTCTCGCCGGTCGCGCCGCCGCGAAGCACCGCGTCGATGCCGGCGGCGTGATCGGAGACGTACAGCCAGTCGCGTCGCTGGAGGCCGTCGCCGTACATCGGCAGAGGCCGGTCGTCGATCGCGTTCGTGATGAACAGCGGGATCAGCTTTTCCGGATGGTGAAACGGGCCGTAGGTGTTGGAGCCGCGGGTCACGACCGCGTCAAGACCGTGCGTCACGACATAGCTGCGCACCAGCAGTTCGCCGGCCGCCTTGGCCGCCGCATACGGGGAACGCGGTTCGAGTCGATCGTCCTCGCGGGCGTGGCCTTGGTCGATGGAGCCGTAGACCTCGTCGGTCGAGACCTGCAGGAAGCGCGGCCGAGCCGGGGCCGCGCGGCACGCCTCCAGGAGCACGTGGACGCCGATGACACCGGTCCGCAGGAACGCCTCGGGATCCAGGATGGACCGATCGACATGCGACTCAGCGGCGAAGTTGACGACAGCGTCCGCCGCGCCGATGAGCGGCCCGACGAGGTCGGCGTCCGCGATGTCTCCGATGACCACGGTCATTCGCGCAGCCTGCTCCGGATCTGACGTCATGGGCGCGAGATTCGCCTCGTTCCCGGCGTAGGTCAGCTTGTCCAGGACCGTGATCTCTGTCCCGTCGCGCCTGCCCAGCACGTCCCGCACGTAGCACGAACCGATGAACCCGGCGCCGCCGGTCACGAGCAGGCGGCGATACGCTCGGACGGGCTCGGTCATCGCGGGCTCAGGCCGTCGGGCGAGGGACGGGCGGCGCCAGCCGGCCGGCGGCATCGTCGTCGCGCGCCAGTTCGGCTGCCCGGAGCAGGGACGGGACCGTCCCGGCATCGGCCCACTGTCCCTCGTAGATCCGGGTGAACAGGCGCCCATCGGGGATGTAGTGGTTGAGCACATCGGTGATCTCGAATTCGCCCCGACCGGACGGCGCCAACCGCTCGATGACACCGAATGCGTCCGGACGCAGGAAATAGACCCCGATCGGGATGAGGTCGCTCTTGGGCCGCGAGGGCTTCTCCTCGAAGCCGATCACGCGGCCGTCCGAGTCGAGCTCGGCCACGCCGAACCGCTCGGGGTCCGGCACGCGATAGAGCATGGTGCCGGCCGCGGACTCACTGGCGGCGAATTCGGCGGCGACATCGGCCAGCGACGGTCCCCGCAGGATGTTGTCCCCGAGCACGCAGCAGAACGCG
The DNA here is from genome assembly GCA_013698385.1 of Chloroflexota bacterium. GTDB lineage: Bacteria > Chloroflexota > Limnocylindria > Limnocylindrales > CSP1-4 > SPCO01. The sequence goes on along the minus strand of JACCVB010000014.1, from coordinate 9,214 downwards.
TCGCCGCCGACGAAATCGCGGGCGAGACCGATCGCCTGGGCGATGCCCAGTGCCCCGGACTGGTAGCGATAGGTCAGGTCCAGCCCGAAATGCGACCCGTCGCCAAGCAACTCGACCACGTCGCCGACGCTCTTCCCACCGACCACGACCATCACCTCGCGGATGCCCATGGAGGCCAGCGTCTCGATCGGGTAATAGATCATCGGCCGGTCGTAGATCGGCAGCAGGTGCTTGTTCGTGACGATGGTCAGTGGGTAGAGCCGGGTCGCCGTTCCGCCCGCCAGCACGATGCCCTTCATCGGGGCGAAGCGTAGCAGCACGCGCAGCGAATCTGTCGCGTCACCGTCGCGTCACGAGGGGACCGTACGGTGACGCCGTTCATCCCGCCAACTGACCGTGACAACTGACAGGTGGTCCGATCCCGGACCCGATGGAGGATCGATCCTTGACCGGCCCAGCTCAGTTCCGCGGGTTCCTGGGCGGCGCCCTCGCGGGCGTAGTCGCGGCGCTTGCGATGACCACCCTCCAGCTGGTGCTGCGCCTCACGGTCGGCCTCGCCACGACACCGGAGCTCGTCGGTGACCGGATGGCGGCAGCGATCACGATCGCGACCTTCGGCGACCTGATCCGGTTCGCGGGCGGCTACAACGAACTCAAACAGCTGGGTGTCATCTCCGTGCTCATCGGCCAGCTGCTCGTGGGCGCAGGCATCGGCGGAGGGGCGGCCCTGATCGCCACGCGCATCGGCGCTCGGCGCTCGACCGCGTTCGTGATCGGTGCGACCGTCGTGCTGTGGGTCGCCACGATCGTCCTCTTGTGGCCGACCCTCGCGACCCATTTCAACGGCCTGCCGAGCTCGGTCTCCCGGCCGGTCACGATGATCGGCCTCGGGATCGTCTACGCAACGTTCGCGATCGTCCTGCTTGTGCTCCGCCGTCGGTCGGGGCGCGACGTGGTCGAAGGCACCGCAAGCGCCTCACCGTCCCGCGTCGATCGACGGACTCTCCTCACGGCCGGGGTCGGGGTCGGCCTGCTCGTCGCTTCCGGGAGCCTGCTGGAGCGCCTCAAGGCCAAGGCCACCTTCAGCTACGACGGGACCCGGGTGGACGGTCCGGATATCGGCGCGATCACGCCCAACGATCGGTTCTATGTGGTCACCAAGAACATCGTCGATCCAGGCGTGGACGCCGGCCTGTGGCGGCTGGACATCGCGGGGCTCGTGGAACGACCCCAGACGTTCGACTTCGCCGCATTCACGGCTTTGCCGTCCGTGGACCAGGAAACGACCCTGATGTGCATCAGCAATCCGGTCGGCGGCGGCCTGATGAGCAACGCCGTCTGGCGCGGCGTGCGCGTGGCCGACTTGCTCCAGACGGCCGGCGTCGGAGCCACGGCGGTGGAGGTGCTGTGCCACGCCGTGGACGGCTATACGGACACGATCCCGATCGCGAAGGCCCTGGAGCCGACCACGCTCCTCGCCTACCAGATGAACGGGGAACCGCTCCCCGGCCGCCACGGATACCCGGTTCGCCTGCTCGTGCCCGGCATGTACGGTGAGAAGAGCCTCAAATGGATCGACCGGATCGAGGTCGTGGATCGGGACGAGAAGGGCTTTTACGAGCAACAGGGCTGGGGCCCGGACTTCGTCATCCCGACCCGCTCGCGGTTCAGCGGGCCGGACCTGCGCCAACCGCTTGCGGCGGGTCGTCCGGTCCACCTGGTCGGCCAGGCGTTCGCCGGCAACCGGGGCGTGGCGTCGGTCGACGTCAGCCAGGACGGCGGCGCGACCTGGACACCGGCGACGATCGACTACGCCGGCACGGAGCTGACGTGGGCCCTGTGGAGCTTCGACTGGACCCCGACGCAGGGCGAGTACCGGTTGGCCGTCCGGGCCACGGACCGAACGGACGCCGTGCAATCAGCCGCGGGGCGAGCGATCGTGCCCGAAGGCGCACGTGGCCTGCACCAGGTCACCGCCAAGGTCGCCGGATGAGCGCGATGCGCGCGCGGTCGGGCATGGGCGAGACCCTGTTCGACCGCGTGCCCTGGATCTACGCGTTCTTCCGCGAGCACGTGTTCCGCGACGACACGGAGCGGATCGTCGCCCACCTCTGGCCGAGCGGTGTCCCACCAGCCGGTGCGACGGTCGTGGAGCTTGGCTGTGGCCCCGGGTTCTACGCGCGCCGCCTCGCCGCGCACGACCGGGCCGTCGTCGCATCCGGCCTGGATCGGTCGCCGGCGCAGGTCGCCGAGGCACGCCAGCGGGCGGAACGCGAGGGCCTTGGCAACTGCCGGTTCGAACTCGGCGATGTCGCGGCGATGCCCTATCCGGATCAAAGCTTCGACGCCTTGGTGGCGGCCCGCCTGTTCGTGTTGGTCGAAAACCGTGAGCAGGTCCTCGGGGAGATGTACCGGGTACTCCGTCCCGGCGGGCGCGCGTTCATCGCCGAGCCCCGCCACGCGATCTGCGCCCGATTGACCCTCGGCCTGATGCGCCTGGCGGACCGGCTGGGCGGCCCACCCATCACACCCGGCGCGGATCAAGGCGAGGAACGGATCGATGTCCTCGATGGCGCCGAGTTTGCGGCCCTCCTCGCCAGCCAACCGTGGCGCAGCGTGGCCCACTGGGCAGACGCGAGCTATCGCTACGCGGTGGTCCAGAAGGAAAGCGTGACGTGACCCGACGCATGCTGGTCACGGGTGGAGCCGGCTTCATCGGTACGGAGCTGGTCGAACGACTCGTGAAGGGCGGCGCGACCGTGACCGTGTTCGACGACCTGTCCGGGGCGACGCCCGAGCGTGCCCGCGCGTGGCTCGGCGGCGACGGTCCGGCCGGCGACGCGACCTTCGTCCGCGGCGACATCACGGACCTTGCGGCGCTGAGCGAGGTCATGAACGGCGTTTCGGAGGTCATCCACCTTGCCGCGAACACCGATATCGCCGGCGGATTCGTCGACCCGCGCCTCGACCTCGATGGCTGCATCCTGGGCACCTGGAACGTGGCCGAGGCGATGCGTCGACAGGGCGTGACCCGGATCGCCTATGCCTCCAGCGGCGTGGTCTATGGCCAGCCAGATCACGTCCCGACGCCGGAGGCGTACGGTCCGCTTCGGCCGGCGTCGCATTACGCCGCGGGCAAGCTGGCCGGCGAGGCGATCCTGAGCGGTTTCGCCCACCTCTATGGGTGGCAGGCGCAGGCGTTCCGCTTCGGCAATACAGTCGGGGCGGGCTCGGACCACGGTGTGGTCCACGATCTCGTGGTGAAGTCGCTTCGCGACCCGGGGTCATTGGAGCTCCTCGGCGACGGTCGGCAGGCCAAGCCGTACATCGCGGTCGAGGACGTCGCCGACGCGGTCCTGCACGCCATGGAGGGTGGGCCGGATACAACGTTCGAGGTCTACAACGTCGCCACCGAGGGCACCCTGACGGTGCTCCAGGTGGCCGAACTGGTCCTCGGGGCGCTCGAGCGCGACCTTCGGACGGTCGACATCCGCCCGCTGGGTGGTTCGGGCGGCTGGCCGGGCGACACGCCGATCGTCGACTTCGATACGAGCCGCCTTCGCGCGCTGGGCTGGAGCCCGATCTACCGTCCGGAGGAGGCGGTGACCAGGGCGGCGGCCGGCACGCGTGATCGACTGCTGGCGGCCGGCGGGCCGCTCCTGACCGCGGTCGAGCGCCGGGCGGCCCATGCGGCCGTCTCGGCGCAGACGACCGGGTCGACCGGGTCCACCGAGGCCGACGACTCAGCGCGAACGGCCGTCGTGGCGGGGCGGCCCGTCGCGGCACGATGATCGCGCTCGCGCAGCGACGCCGTGTGGTCGGGTCGCGGACGGCCGTCGGATCTACCCGCCTGGCCGCTATGCCCGCCGTGCTCGTGACCCTGGCAGCGATCGTCGGCTCGGTCTGGTGGGGGTACCTCGCCATGCGGCGGGCAGATGGGCTCGCCGCCTCGGCGTTCGACCAGGCGTACTTCCAGCAGCTCCTGTGGTCCGTCAGCCAGGGCTACGGCTTTCGATCCAGCTTCAACCCGGGCGACTTCCTGGGCCTCCATTTCTCGCCCCTGCTGGTCGTGCCGGCGGCGCTCCAGGTCGTCTGGCCGGACGCGCGACTGTTGAGCCTGCTCCAGGTGATCGCGCTGGGCCTCGCGGTCCCGGCCGCCTTCCTGTTCGTGCGGGCGGTGCTCCGCCCCTCACCGGCGGCAGGCTGGACGGCGGTCGTCCTGACCGCCCCGATGATCATCTGGCCGATCTACCAGCAGCAGCTCCGGGCGGACTTCCACACGGAGTCCCTGGCCCTGCCGCTGGTGTTCCTGGCCGGCTGGGCCGGGCTCACCCGGCGGCCGCTCGTGATGATCGCCGCGGCCCTCGTCGCCCTGACCGCCAAGGAGGACCAGGTCTATCCGGTCGCCGTGATGGGCCTGCTCCTGGCCGCCCACGGCCCGGGCTCCTGGCGTGGGACCGCTCGTCGGCGTGGCCTGTGGCTCGTCGGTCTTGCCGCGGCGTGGGCGGTCATCGTGTTCGGGGTGGTGAAGCCCGTCCTGCGGGCCGGGGTCACCTATGACACGGACGGCTACTACGCCTGGCTGGGACAGGGTTCGGAACTCCTCCGCGCGCCGTTCGATCGCACGGAAGCGATCGTCGCCGCACTGACCCGGCCGGCGGGCTGGCTCGTGGTCGGCTGGCTGCTGGTCTCGCTCGGCGGTCTCGCCATCCTGAGGCCGCGCTGGTTGCTGCTGCTCGTCCCCCCGTTCGTGGCCCACATGCTGAGTCGGCAGATCCCACAGCAGCAGATCGCGCTCCAGTACGGGCTGCTGCTGATCGTGCCCGCGGTCGTCGCCGCTGCGCTCGGGGCTCGGCGGGCGCTCGCGTGGTGGGCGGTTCGGCGACGCCGCCGCGGTTCGGGCCGACACGTGGAGATCGGGAGGATCGCGGTGATCGGCGCGCTCGTCGCGGTCCTGGCCGTCGGGGCGGCGTACGGCGGCGGGTCGGTCCCGCCGTTCAGCGGGGTCCAGGCCCGGTTCTGGACCCGTCCGCCGGCCATCGACCGCGTGCGGGCGATCGCCGCCGTGGTCCCGCCGGACGCAACCCTTGCGGTCGACTGGGGGATGGCGTCAGCGCTCGCCTCTCGCCAGCGCATCCAAGTGCTGACCGGCCTGACCGACGACGCCTGGCTCCTGCTCGACGCCGATCCGTATGTCAGCGGCTACTTCAGGTGGGCCGATCGGACCGCCCTCGTCAAGGGTCTGCCGACATCGGGGCGCCCACTCCTCGTTGATGACGGCCGATTCACGCTGTGGGGTCCGCGCGGTGGCTGACCACGGCCTGTCTGGCTCCACTGGCCCGACCGACCTGTCCGGCCCGACCGGCCTGTCTGGCTCCACTGGCCCGACTCCCGCGCCCGAGCCCGCGCCTGCACGACCCGGGCACGAAGTCGCAACGGTGGTCCCGGTGCTCGACGAAGCCGTCGCGATCGGCGATCTGGTCACGGAGCTTCGGGCCGCGGGCAGCTGCTGCGTCTTGGTGGTCGACAGCGGATCGCGGGACGGGACCCCGGACCTTGCCCGGGCGGCCGGCGCCATCGTCATCGACGAGCCGCGTCGCGGCTACGGGCGCGCCTGCCTGACCGGGGCCGATGCCGCCTGCCGCGAACATCCGGTCATCGCCTTCCTCGATGGCGACGGATCGTGTGACCCGGCTGACCTGCCCGCCCTCGTCGCCGCACTCGAGTCGGCCGACGTCGCGCTGGGTCGCCGCGTCCGCGAACGCCTGGAGCCGGGGGCGCTGCCATGGCACGCCCGTGCCGGGAATGCCCTCGTTGCCGCCATCCTCCGCCGTCGCACCGGACGAGCGGTCCACGACCTCTCGCCGTTCAAAGCGCTGCGGCGGAGTGCCCTCGGGGTCCTGGACCTGGACGACCCAGGATTCGGCTGGACGGTCCAGCTCGTCGCCCGTGCCTTGGGTGCCACGAGCCTGCGGATCTCCGAGCGCCCCATCGGCTTCCGCACGAGGCGCGGTGGCACGAGCAAGGTAAGCGGTTCGCTCCGAGCCTCGATCGCGGCCGGCCGGCGGATGCTGCGCAACGCCGTGGTCGAGACCCGGCCCCGCCCGGTCGTGGCGCTCATGGCCAAGGCGCCGCGGGCGGGTCACGCCAAGACCCGCCTCGCGGCCGGCATCGGGCAGACTGCCGCCCTGGACCTCTGGACGGCCTGCCTGCGCGACCTCGGCTCGAGCGTCCGCCGCGCGGCGAGGCAGGATGCACTCGGCACGATCGCGTTCGTCCCGGCAGCGGACGAAGTGGCACCCGTCGCCCGATCGCTCGGTCCGGGCTGGGAGGTCATCCCGCAGGAGCGCACGGGCCTGGGCGGAGCGATCACGGACGCCACGCTGGAAGCGCAGCGCCGGCGCGCCCCGGCCGTGGTCGTGATCAGCGGCGACAACCCGACCCTGCCGGCGGCCCTCCTGTCGGACGCGCTGGCGGCGCTTCAGGACGCGCCGGCCGTGCTCGGCCCGTGCCCCGATGGTGGGTACTACCTCATCGGGTTCCGCCTCGAGAGCGGTGCATCGGCCCTGGGTTCGCAGCTCGACCGAGCCTTCGAGGCGGCGCGGTTGGGTGGCAGCGGCGCGTTCGACTCCACGCATCGAGCCCTCACCGCGGAAGGCCTCGCGCCGGCCATCCTCCGGCCGTGGGCGGACATCGACACGGCCGATGACCTGGCCGCCCTGGCGGCCTCCGTGCGCACGGCGCCCCAGGGCACGGCACCGGCCACCCGGGCCTGGTTGGAACGGTACGCCGACCTCGTGGCCCAGGTCGTCCGCGGTGACGCCGTCCGAGGTGACGCCGTCCGAGGTGACGCCGTCCGCGATGATGCCGTCCGCGATGATGCGGTCGCGCGCCCTACGGCGTCGGTTTCGGCGACGACGATCGAGGGCTGACGCCGGGGCTGACCTTCGGGGCGGGACTGGGCGTCGGGTCGACGCACGGCTGCTCCCCTTCGGGCAGGGTGCCAGGCTCGCCGGAAGCGCCACTGCCACCATCGCCGACCGGCGTGCAATCCACCGGCTGTTCCTCGAGCGGCGGCAGGCCCCCCTGGTAGTCGAGGATGACCAAGGCAAATTCGAGCCGCTCAAGGTCGGCCGCCGGCTGCAGATAGGCCGTCTGGACGACCGCATTGGCGTCGCGCCGGACATCGATGACCTGGCCGACCAGCAGCCCCTTGGGGTAGGGCGAGCGGATGCCGCCGCCAAGCTCGATGCCGGCCGTCACGACCTCTTCGCCCAGGGCGATCGTCACGCCCGAGTCGACCTGGTCCATGATCAGGACCCCGCCCAACTGGCCCACGACCTGCCCCGTCGCGGCGCTCGCTCCGACCTGGCCGATGACCGTCGAGGTCGCGTCGGTGACGAGCACGACGGTCGCGCCGTCCGGGCCGACCTGGGTGACCCGCCCGGCCAGCGCGCCACCACCGGCGATCACGACATCACCCACCGCGATCCCATCATTGGTGCCCTTGTCCAGCCCCACCACCCGCCGGAACTCGGACGACTCGCGCATGACCACGCTGGCGGCCACGGTCCGGTAGTCGAAGCCGGCGCGCAACTGGAGCAGGCCGGTCAGCGACTCATTCTCGCGACGGATCTCCTGGAGTCGCGCGTTCTCGCTCGTGAGGCGGTCGTTCTCGGTGCGAAGGGATCCGTTGTCCGAGCGCAGTCGGTCGATCTCGGCGATGGCCGATCCGATGGAGGCGATCCCCCCGGCGACCCCGTCCAAGGCCCGCTGGATGGGGCGGAACGCGAAGCCGATCCCGCCCTGGATCTCGCGCACGGCCGGATTGGACGAGACGGCCATGAGCACGAGGGTCACCGCCAGCAGGACCGCATACGTGATGCCTCGGCGACGGGCGGCCCGGCTGGCTAGGAGCGAGGACATCGCTGGTCCAGGTTCGAGCGCGCTGCGATCAGCGCGGTGGGCGCGTGTAGGTGTCGGAGACGAGGACGCGGCTCATCGCGTCCAGCTCCTGGAGGACGACGCCGGTGCCCCGGGCGACGCACGTCAGCGGGTCGTCGGCGATGTGGACGGGCATCTGGGTGGCCTCGGCGATCCGCCGGTCCAGGCCGGCCAGGAGGGCGCCTCCGCCGGCCACGACGATGCCCTGGTCCATGATGTCCGCGACGAGCTCCGGCGGGGTCTCCTCGATCGTGTCCTTGACGGTATCGACGATCTGGGCGACGGACGGCTCGATCGCTTCGCGGATCTGGTCGGCACCGACTTCGACGCTGCGCGGCAGGCCGGTCAAGAGATCTCGACCGCGGAGGTTGACTCGCTGCGCGTCCCACTCACCGGGGTAGGCAGATCCGATCGCGATCTTGATGTCCTCCGCGGTCCGCTCTCCGAGGAACAGGTTGTACTCGCGCCGGGCGAAGGTGACGATGTCCTGGTCCATCTCGTCGCCACCGATCCGGATGGAGCGGCTCACGACGATACCCCCGAGGCTGATCACCGCGACCTCGGTCGTGCCGCCACCGACGTCCACGATCAGGCTGCCGGACGGCTCGCTGACCGGCAGGCCCGCGCCGATCGCGGCGGCCATCGGCTCCTCGATGAGCCTGGCCCAGCGGGCGCCGGCGTTCATCGCGGCGTCCAGCACGGCCCGCTTCTCCACTTCGGTCACGCCGGATGGGATGCCCAGCAGCATGCGTGGGCGGGGGATCATGCCGACCCGGTCATGGACCCGCTTCACGAAGTACTTGATCATCTGCTCGGTGACGTCGAAGTCGCTGATGACGCCGTCGCGCAGCGGGCGGACCGCGATGATGTTGGCCGGCGTTCGTCCGACCATGCGCTTGGCCTCCGCACCGATGGCCAGGACCTGCTTCGTCTTGGCGTCGATCGCGACCACCGACGGCTCGCTCATCACGATCCCGCGATCCCGGACGTGAACCAGGGTGTTGGCCGTCCCGAGGTCGATGCCGATATCGCGCGAAAAGAGGCCGAGCAGGCGGTCGAACATGGTGGGGAGAACGTCCTCGTTGGTGCGGGCCTGGGCCACGGATCCGGCCTTCGCGACCGGTTGGATGGTGCGCAGGATCGGGTCGTTCGGAAGGGCCGACGCAGTATACGCGAGGCGCTCCGGGCGCCCGAGCGGCCGTCCCCGACGCCGCGAACACGCCGCGAAACCGGTCCCGCGGCTGGCCGCGGTCGCGACACGGGCGGGAAA
>JACCVB010000393.1 GCA_013698385.1 Chloroflexota bacterium | reverse complement strand
GGGCCACGAGGTGGCTCACTTCGCGATCGTCGGATCCGGCCCGAACTCTGCTTCACCGCATCACGAGGCATCCGAGCGGGTGATCCAGGCCGGCGAACCGATCGTGCTCGATATCGGCGGGACCCTGGGCGGCTACGGCTCGGACATCACCCGCACGTTGTGGGTCACGGGCGGCGACGCGGACAAGGGACCGGATGAGCGATTCCGTCACCTGTACGGCGTGCTCCAGAGCGCCCAGGCGGCCGCCACCCGCGCGGTTCGGCCCGGGATCGCCTGCGAGGCGGTGGACGGCGCGGCCCGGCGACCCATCGATGGGGAGGGCTATGGGGAGCAGTTCTTCCACCGGACCGGTCACGGGATCGGCCTTGAAGGGCACGAGGACCCCTATCTGGTGAGCGGCAACGACCTGCCGCTCGCGGCCGGGATGGCGTTCAGCGTGGAGCCCGGGATCTACCTGGCCGGGATCTACGGCGCCCGGATCGAGGACATCGTCGTGTGCGGATCGGATGGGCCGATCGTGCTCAACGAGGCGGCCCGGGAGTTGTGCCTGGTGGATGGCTGACCCGCCAGCCGGTGTCGGTGCGGAGCCACCTTCGCACTGGGGTATCCTAGGCCGACGGTGCCGATCATCGGCACCGTTCTCAACTGACCGAGTAGTGATGCCCAGCAACACACGGCGGCGGTCCGTCACCGACCGATCCGGATCCATCGCCCAGTCCGCTCCAGGCGCCGACCGATGAGCCGGCGCCACCACGGCCATCCGCACCACGCCCGCCGGCCCGAGTCGCCCCGACCGCCGGGAGCCGACTCGCGTCCGGTCGTGCTGAGCGATGGCGCGGCCAGCTCGACTGCTCCGTCGGCCGCCCCCGCAATCTTTCCGTTACCCGGACCTGGTGCCCAGCGGCCCCCCGCACGACCGGTTCGGGGGATGCCAGGGCCGGCCGAAAGCTCGCGACCGCAGCCGTCAGTCCCCGCAGGGGTCGCGGTGCCTTCCGTGCCCTACGCCCCCCCCGCGTCCAAGGGTCCCGTGATCAACGGACATGGCGACCGCGGCAATATGTGCACGGCTCCGCAGCTGCGCCGCTTCATCAAGAGCCGCCCGTACGTCCCGATGCACGAGCTCCGACGCCGATTCGCGATCGACGGTGGCGACGACATCGTCACGGGCGTGCCCATGAGCAGCGGCCAGATCTACGTCGGTCTGCCACTCCGAGAAGGTCGACTGCTCGGCGAGCTCCTGCGGGCCGGCGAAGTCGGCTACGAGCTCTCGATGGATCCGCGCACCCCGGTCGTGATCGGCGTATACCCGATGCGACCCGTCCCGCGTCCCTGACCCGGCCGCCCCGCGTCGCCGCGGGCCAGTCGACCTCTACGTCGGCTCGACCGATGGCCGTGGTGTGCGCAGGTCGCGCAGGTCGGCCTGGGCAAGGCCGGCCAGGCGCGGCAGGTCCGCCGACTCGGTCCGGACGAGGCGCGAGGTCAGGGTCGAGAGCACGAGCTTCTGGATCTCGGGCACGACCATCGTCGCGCGCAGGGCCGCGGCCGGCACTTCAAGGAGCGTCGTCGGTTCGTCGGTCACGACGTCGGCCGTCCGCGGGCTGCCGGTCAGGGCCGCGGTCCGGCGCTCGCGTGCCCTTTGGCGCCAGGACCGTTCCAACCGGCGGAGGAGCTCGCCGCGAGAAGGGGTTCAGCAGTCGATCGGGGACACCGGGCGTTCCAAATGCGGCTGAGCCTTCGTCCGCCGGTCCGTTGGAACGCCTGTGGCGCCGACACCCAGGGACCAGATGGGGCTTGAGCAGCTGATGAACGCGCTCAGCTGATGGACCGGACATCTTGAGATGCCAGAATGGCCAGATGCAGCGAGCCACCATCACCGAGCGAAAGACGGCCTGTCCGCACTCCTCGATCGGGTCAAAGCGGGCGAGACGATCCTGATCATGGATCGCGGCGTGCCGGTGGCAGGGCTCGAGCCGCCCACGACGTTCCGGCTCCATCGGCGTGCCGCGTGAGTCGTTCGCGCATCGCGACTCCGGACGACCCGCGCGACCTCCCCGGCGAGTTCACCCACCGCGTCGAGCTCGAGGTGCGCTTCGCGGACACGGACGCGATGGGCCACGTCAACAACGCGGTCTACCTGACCTACTGCGAGATGGCCCGGATCCGCTACTGGACGGACGTCACTGGCGAGCCGATCGCGCCGGGGCATGAGGGCGCGGAGAGCCTGATCCTGGCCGAGGCCCGGATCACCTATCGGGCGCCCGTCTTCCACGGCGAACACGTGACGGTCGAAACGCGCGCCGTGCGCCTGGGGACGACCAGCTTCACGCTGGAGCATCGACTCACGGCGGGCGTGCCCAGCGAGCCGCGCCGCCTCGTGGCGGTCAGTGAGTCCGTGCTCGTCCGCTACGACTACAAGGCGAGCGCCCCGGTCGCACTGGCCGACGACTTCGTCCGGGCCATCGAACGGTTCGAGGAACGCACGCTGCGCTGATCGATGGAGGCGATGCCTATGGGCCGTACGACGGGGCCGAGGGCGTCCCCGCGCTGGGCGCGACCGATGGCGATGCGGCCGATGGGATGGCCGCCGATGGTGCCGCGGGGCTGGACGCCGAGGTCGGCGAGGGCAGTGGCTCGGTAGACAACGACGGAGTCGGGCTCAGTGCCGGCGAAGGCGTGGCCGCCGGGCCCGTGGGCGCGACGATCGGCGCCGCGCCGTTCTGCCAGAAGTCGGACTGCGCCAGGACCAGGGCGGCGGCGAGGAGCGCCGCGATCAGCAGAACCACGATCGGTCGCCGTCGTCGTGGCGCAACGGTCGCTCGCATCACGTCCTCGGTCGGCGCCACGGCTGCCTGCCCCGCGACGAGAGTCGGGTCGATCACGACGACGGTGACGTTGTCGTTCCCGCCCCCCGCGAGCGCGGCCTCGATCAGGGCCGCGGCGGCTTTCGCCGGGTCAGCGGCCGAAGTCAGGATCCGCTCGATGTCGATTGGCTGCACCATCCCGGACAGGCCGTCCGAGCAGAGCATGATCCGATCCCCGAGTCGGAGATCGACGCTGCTCAGTTCGACGTCCACGTCATCTGCAGCACCGATCGCGCGCGACAGGATGTGGCGCTGGGGGTGCAAGGCTGCTTCTGCCGGGGTGAGTCTCCCATCGCGCTCGAGCTGCCCGACCGCCGTGTGGTCCGTGGTCAACGACCGGAGTTCACCGTCGCGGATGAGATAGCCGCGCGAATCACCGACGTGGGCGATGTGGGCCGTTTGCCCATCGATCAGGAGCGCGGAACAGGTCGTGCCCATGCCCCGGAGCTCCGGATCCGCCCTCGCCCGCGCGATGACCCCCCGGTTTGCGTCTTCAAGGACCTGCCCGAGAGCGCGGCCCCCGCTGACCTCACCGTCGGCTGACGCCTGGGCCAGTGCGTCCACCACGATCTGCGCGGCGACTTCGCCTGCGGCCTGGCCGCCCATGCCATCCGCGACCGCGAACAGTGGCGGCGTAGCGAGGTAGCGATCCTCGTTGGATGCGCGGATGAGGCCGGTGTTCGTCGCGGCTGCATAGCCGGGGGTCGGGTCCATGCTCAGCCTGTCGTCGGGATGCTGGACGGTATCGGGCTCATCCTAGTAGCCGGCGCCGATGCCCGGGCATGTGATCGACTGCGTACCCGGGACCAGGAACGTTCCAATCGACGAAGGAAGCTGCAAGAACGGGCTTTCGGCTGTCGATCGGGGACATGGGGCGTTCCAAACGCGGCTGAGCCCCGCTTCCACCGCCCGTTGGAACGGTCCTGGCGCCACCGCGGGCCGCGCCGGTCGCGCCGGCACCGGCACCGGCTCAGTCCAGGACCCTCCGGAAGATGGCGACCGCGTTCTGTCCGCCAAAGCCGAAGCCGTTGACCGCGACCGTGTCCACCCGCACCCGGCGTGCAACGAGCGGCACGTAGTCCAGGTCGCATTCGGGATCGGGCGTGTGCAGGTTGGCCGTCGGCGGGATGACCTGGTCGCGCAACGCGCCGACGGCGGCGAGCACGCTGGCGATCCCCGCCGCCCCCACCAGGTGGCCGATCATCGACTTGGGCGAACTGATCGCAACCTTGCGGGCATGCTCGCCGTAGGCCGTCTTGATCGCCCGCGTCTCGGTCACGTCGTTGAGCGAGGTGGACGTACCGTGGGCCACGATGTAGTCGACCTCGTTCGGCGCCACGCCGGAGTTGCGCAGCGCTGCGGTCATCGCCCGGCTCTGGCCCCGGCCGGTCGGTTCAGGGGCACTGATATGGAAAGCGTCGGACGTCAGCGCGCCGCCGAGTATCTCCGCAAGCGGGGTCGCGCCGCGCCCCAGCGCGTGAGCCAGTGACTCGACCACGACCACGCCCCCGCCCTCGCCCAGCACGAAGCCGTCGCGCGTCGCGTCGAACGGTCGCGACGCCGTCTCGGGTGAGTCGTTGCGCCTGGACAGGGCGGTCATGTTGGACAGGGCGGCGACGCCCATCGGCACGATCGGCGCCTCCGTGCCGCCGGCCAGGACCACGTCGCATTCGCCGGTCCGGATCAGCCGCAGCGCGTCGTGGAACGCGATGACGGACGTGGCGCAGGCGGCCACCTGGGTGATGACCGGTCCCGTGAGGCCGTAATCCATGGACAGCATGCAGGCGCCCATGGACCCCGACAGCGCAGGCACCGCGAACGGCGACACGAAGCGCGGCCCTCGGTCGTCGTGGGCATGCGTCCCGTCGATGATCGCCTGGATCCCGCCGCCACCGGTGTTCACCACCACGCCCACCCGATCGCGCTGCTCCTGGCTCATCGACTCGAAGTCGATCCCCGAATCGGTGACCGCCTGCCTGCCGGCGCCCATCGCGAAGTGGATGAACCGGGTCATCCGCCGCGCCATCTTGGGGTCCATCACCGTACCCGGGTCGAAGTCCAGGACCTCGGCCGCGATCCGGACCTCGTGCTCCGACGCGTCGAAGCCCTGGATGGTCCGCGTGCCGGTCACGCCGGCCTGCAGGTTCGCCAAGTAGGTCGGGAAGTCATTGCCGATGGGCATGATCGCGCCGAGACCGGTGATGACGGCCCGGCGTGCGGGATCCTGTTCGGGCACGAAGCCTCCTCCGGGGACGGGTCAGTCGCCGTCGTAGCGCTTGAAGATGACCGCGCCGTTGTGGCCGCCCAGGCCGATGTTGTTGGACAGGGCGTACCGAACATCCA
>JACCVB010000252.1 GCA_013698385.1 Chloroflexota bacterium | reverse complement strand
GCCGCGTCGAAATGCGATTCCTGCGCAAGCAGGCCGATCGACAGTCCTCGCTTGCGCTGGACGGTCCCTTTTTCCGGTTCCTCCGGACCGGCGGCCAACCGGAGCATCGTGGTCTTGCCAGCGCCGTTCGGTCCGACCAGACCGATCCGGTCACCAAGTGCAATCGCGCCCTCGACCGCATCGAGGATGACGAACGTCCCGACCTCGCGGGTCACGCCGGCGAATCGCAGGATGGACATCAGCCGGCCGCGCGCGAGCCGAGATCGCCGGCAGCTCTCGCGGTCGCGCGGCGGGTCGCCGCCGCACGCTTCGTCCGTTCCGCGCGAGATATGGACGCCGGTGCCTGGCCTGCCCCGCCGGTCATCGTGCGCAGGATCGCCGCCCCGCTCTTGCGTTCGGCCGGCGAGAGGCGCTGGCACCACGAGCACAGGTGGGTCGATCGCGCCCCGACGACGAGCCGCTTGATCGGTCGACCGCAGCGCCGACAGGGTCGGCCGGTCCGCTGGTAGACGTCCAACCGCTCCTGCATGGAGCCGTCGCCATCGGGCGCGGTGTAGTCGTCGATGGACGAACCGCGGCGTTCGACGGCCTCGGTGAGGACCGCCCGGATCGCATCGAACAGATGTCGCTCGTCCGGCGGCCGGAGCGTGGCCGCCGTCCGAAGCGGATGCAGCCGGGCGCGCCACAGCGATTCGTCGGCGTAGATGTTGCCGACGCCCGCCAGGAACGACTGGTCCAGCAGCAGGGGTTTCAGCCGACCCTTGCGCCGGCGCACGAGCCGACGGAACTCGCGCACGGTGAACTCGTCGGCGAGCGGTTCCGGGCCGATCGCGGCAAAGACGGCTGCCCCGCCCACCTCGGCGACCAACTCTCCGGTGACCGGATCGCGTCCATACAGCCCGACCCGGCCGAACTTGCGGATGTCGCGGAATCGAAGTTCTTGACCGTCGGCCAGCTCGAGGACGAGGCGGATATAGGGATCCTCGGGTGCCGCTGATGGCACGACGAAGAGCTGGCCCGTCATCTTGAGGTGGACGGTCAGGGCGGCCCCACCGGACAGCGCGATGACGAGCTGCTTCGCGCGTCGACCGACCGACTCCACGGTCCGGCCCGCCACCGCCTCCGCGAATGCGTTGGGTTCGTGCGTGCGCAGCGTCCGGTCCCAGGTGCAGCGCGCGCCGACGATCACGGCCCCGACCAGGCGTGGCCGCAGGTCGCGCGCGACCGTCTCGACTTCGGGGAGTTCGGGCATCGCCTGGGTCTAGCCCGCGAGGGTGCCGGCCACGGGCTCAAGCGGAAGCTCGTCCGCCTCGGCGGCGATGGCGTCGGCCCGGGTCAGCGGGGTCATCCCGTCCCAGCTGTCACCGACCTTGACATCGACCACGAGCGGCACGTCCAGGGGCATCGCCTGCTCCATCGTCCGCCGGGCCAGGGCGGCCAGCGGCTCGACCTCGTCCCGGGGCAGGTCGAACACGAGCTCGTCGTGGACCTGGAGGAGCATCCGGGCAGCGAACTTCTCGGCCGCCAGCGCCTCGGCGACCCGGATCATGGCCAGCTTCATGATGTCCGCGGCCGTGCCCTGGATCGGCATGTTGATGGCCATCCGCTCACCCGATGCCCGCAGGGCGGCGTTGCGTGCCTCGAGCTCGGGGATCGCCCGTCGGCGGCCCAGGAGGGTCTTGACCCCACCCTCGCGCCGCGCCGTGTCCTTGATGTGGATCATGTAGTAGCCGATGCCCGAGTAAGCCGCGAAATACTCGTTGATGAAGGTCTGGGCCTCCTGGCGGCTGATCCCGGCCCGGGACGCGAGGCCGAAGTCGCTCATCCCGTACGCGATCCCGAAGTTGACCATCTTGGCCATCGAGCGCTCGTCCGCGGTCACCTCGTCCGGTTCCTTGTGGAAGACGCGGGCGGCGGTCTCGCGGTGGATGTCGGCGTTCCGGGCGAAGGCCTCGCGGAGGTGCTCGTCCCCCGACACGTGGGCCAGGATGCGCAGCTCGATCTGGCTGTAATCGGCGGCCAGCAGCGTCCGCGCCGGGTCTCCGGCAACGAAGGCACGGCGGATCCGCCGCCCGAGCTCGCTTCGGATGGGGATGTTCTGGAGGTTCGGGTCCGACGAGGACAGGCGGCCGGTCGCGGCGACGGCCTGGTGGAACGTCGTGTGGAGGCGACCATCCGGGCCGAGCAGGGTGGGCAGCGCCTCGATATAGGTCGAGCGCAGCTTCGTGTAGACCCGCCACAGCAGGAGCTTGTCGATCATCGGGTGGGCCGGGCGCAGTTCCTCGAGGACGGTCGCATCGGTCGAGTAGCCGGTCTTGGTGCGCCGGCCCTTGGGCAGGTTCAGCTCGTAGAACAGGATCTGCTCGAGCTGCTTTGGCGAGCCCAGGTTGAACTCGTGCCCGACGTCCGTGTGGACCTCCGATTCGAGCCGCGCGATCTCTGCGCGAAACTCGCGTTCGAGGGCGGACAGCGCGGCCTCATCGAGCGCGACGCCGGTCGCCTCCATCCGGGCCAGGATCGGGATCACCGGCAGCTCGATCTCGCGGAACAGTCGATCGAGCTCGGCCGCCGCAAGGTCGCGTTCGAGCGATCCGCGGACCGCCGCCGAGGCGAGGGCCTCCAGTCCGGCCGTGGCGTATGGCGGCAGCCCTGCGGCATTCGGTGGCAGGATCCGGTCCAGTCGCTCGGCGGCGACGTCCGCGATGGACTGGCTGCGCAGCGACGCGTTGAGCAGGTAAGCGGCGATCTGGGTGTCAAAGTCGACCGGCAGCGGCATTGCGCGGGGATCCTCCGCGAAGCGCTCCACCAGGAGCGGCTTGATGTCGTGACCCACGAGCGGCGTACCGGTCTCGACGAGGAGCGCGCGGAGCGCTGCGACTGCCTCGGGGCCGTCGGCGGCCACCGCGCGGCCGTCGGGGCCGGCCAGGCCGAGCGCCAGGGCAGTGCCGGCGAGCGGCCGCGGATCATCCTTGCGCAGCGCGACGCCGACCCAGGGTTGGCCCGAGATCCAGCCGCGCAGGCCGGCGATATCGGAGGGGTCCAGCCGCTCGATCCGGCCGGGGTCGGCGATCGCCGCAGCGAGGGCACCCGAGAGATCCCCGGGCTCGCTCACGGGTGCGGGATGACCCTCGGTCGGGATCGACGCCATCCCGGATCCGGCGCCGGTGGCCGCGGCGTCCTCGCCGGTCGCGGCGTGCTCGCCGGTCGCGGTGGTCGGTCGCCCATCGCTCAGGGCATCGAAGTCCAGCGACAGCTGCAGCCCGCGCCCGTCGGCGGGGGGCGTGGCCAGCCGCCGGACGCCACCGCCGCGCGCTGCCGGGAACTCGACCTCCTTGGCCGCCGCGATCGCCGCGGCCGCATCTTCCGGCCGCTCCCCGTCGCGCGGCGGCAATCGATCGACGAGCGTCCGGAACTCGAACCGGCGGAACAGGCGGAGCAGCCCTTCGCGATCGTATCTGCGGAAGCCGGCGGCGGCCGCCAGGTCGAGCTGGACCGGCAACCCATGCTGGAGCCGCATCAGCTCGCGACTCTCGTGGACCGTGTCGCGGGCGGCCCCCAGTGGGGCGCGAAGCTTCTCCGGAAGCACCTCGTCGATGTGCTGGTACAGGACGTCCAGGCTGCCCCAGTCCCGGATGAGCTTGGACGCCGTCTTCTCGCCGACTCCCGGGATCCCCGGGATGTTGTCCGTCGGGTCGCCCTTGAGCGCCTTGTAGTCGAGCATCTGGAGCGGCTGGAGGCCGTACCGCTCGTCGATCCTGGCCAGGTCGTAGCGAACGATGTTGGAGGCCCCGCCCCGGAGCGAGACGACGAGGTTCGTGTTGGAGCTGACCAGCTGGAGCATGTCCAGGTCGCCGGTCAGGATCGTCGTCTCGAGCCCGAATCCCTCGGCCTGGTCGGTCAAGGTCGCGATGACGTCGTCCGC
>JACCVB010000356.1 GCA_013698385.1 Chloroflexota bacterium | reverse complement strand
ACCCGGTCTTCGATGGTCGGGCGGGCGGGCCGCTCGCCTTCGATCGTGCGGCCGCGCGGGCCGCGATGGGCGGCCCGGAGCTGCGCATCGAGCTGGACCTCGGCCTCGGCGATGGCCGTGGCGAGGCGTTCGGGTGCGACCTGACCGAGGCCTACGTCATCGAGAACAGCGAGTACACGACGTGAGCGAGATCCTCGTCGTCAAGCTCGGCGGCACGACGATCGCCGAGCAGTCCCAGGTCCTCCGGGAAGTGGCCGCGGTCGCGCGCCATCGTCCCGTGGTCCTCGTCCACGGCGGCGGCAAACGCATCACCGAGTGGCTCGAGCGCCTCGGCGTCCCCAGCCGCTTCGAGGGCGGTCTGCGGGTCACGGATGCGCAGAGCCTGGAGGTCGCCGCGGCCGTGCTCCGCGGCGTCGTCAACAGCGAGCTCGTGGCCGGGCTGCGCGACCTCGGCGTCGATGCCGTCGGCCTGTCCGGGGTCGATGGCGGTCTGCTCATCGCCGATCGGATCCCGGAGCTCGGCCTCGTGGCCAGCGTCAGCGGCCTGCGGCGCGACCTTTTGGACGCGGTCCTCGTCGGCGGGCAGGTGCCGGTCGTGGCGCCCCTCGCTCGCGACGCGGATGGGATCGTCTGCAACGTCAACGCGGACGATGCTGCGGCCGGCATCGCAACAGGGCTCGGCGCGCGCCAGCTCGTCCTCCTGACCGATGTCGACGGGGTCCACGACGCCGACGGGCACAAGCTGGACAGCCTGACCGTCGCGGAGGCCGAACACCTGATCGCGACCGGCGTGATCGGGGGCGGGATGGTCCCCAAGATCCGTGCCGCGCTCGCCGCCCTCGGCTGGGACGGGGCCGAGGCGATCATCGCCGACGCTTCCGCGGACGCGGCACTCCAGCGTGCCCTGACCGACCCGTCCTTCGGAACCCGGATCACGGCCGCGCGACAGGCTCGGGTCGGCGCGGCATGACGGCCCTGCACGAACTGAAGCAGTCACGTCAGCGGGCGATCCGCCAGCTCATCGCAACGCGACCCGTGGGCAGTCAGCGCGAACTCGTGGAGGCGCTCACCAGCCAGGGGTTCGAGGTGACCCAGGCGACGGTCAGCCGGGACATCACCGAACTCGGCCTGCTCAAGGTGCCTCGCGCCGACGGGCCGACCTATGCCGCCCCCGAAGATGTTGCCGGCGCGCACCAGGCTCCGTCCGACGACCGACTGCGTCGGATCCTCGCCGATGTGCCGGTCAGGGTCGGGCGAAGCGGGCTGATCCTCGTCCTGACCGGCACGCCGGGGACGGCGAGCGTGGTCGCGCAGGCGATCGACGAATCCACGCTGCGTGAACAGGAAGGCACCCTCGCGGGTGACAATACGCTCCTCGTCCTGTTCGCCGATGAGGTGCGCCTGGAACGCTGGCGCGATCGATTCCAGGCGGTGCAGGCGTCGCTCGTCCTCAGCCCGCCATGACGCACCGACACCCGGGAGGTCCCAGCCGCACATGAACAAGGTCGTCCTCGCCTATTCGGGTGGTCTCGATACCTCCGTCGCCGTCGCCTGGCTCAAGGAGCAGCACGGGGTGGAGGTCGTCACCCTGACCGTGGACCTCGGTGGCGGTTCGCTGCGCCCGGGCGTGGAGGCTCGGGCGATCTCGGCCGGCGCCTCGCGCGCCTACGTGGTCGATGCGCGCGAACGCTTCGTGACCGATTTCGTGTGGCCGCATCTCCAGGCGAATGCCATCTACCAGGGGGCCTATCCCCTGGCCACGGCCCTGGCCCGGCCGCTCATCGCGCAGCTCCTCGTGGAGGTGGCGAAGCGCGAGGGCGCGGACGCCGTGGCGCACGGCTGCACGGGCAAGGGCAACGACCAGGTCCGGTTCGATGTGGCGACCCACGCCCTCGATCCGGGGCTGGAGGTGGTCGCCCCGATGCGCGTCGGGATGGGCCTGACCCGTGACCAGGAGATCGATTACGCCGCGGAGCGCGGGATCGAGATCCCGATCACGAAGGCCTCGCCGTATTCGATCGACGTCAACCTGTGGGGCCGCTCGTGCGAGACGGGCGTGCTCGAGGATCCGTGGGTCACGCCACCGCCCGATGCCTACGAGTGGACCGTGGCGCCAGCCGACGCCCCGGCCGCGGTCG
>JACCVB010000244.1 GCA_013698385.1 Chloroflexota bacterium | reverse complement strand
TTCTGGTCCTCGTTCGTCCAGGAGAAGTTCTTCACGAGCGTGAACGCATCGCCGCCCTCGTTCGCGAACTTCGTGGCGACGATCTTGTTGAGCTTGTAGAGGGGATAGTCGCAGGCGACGGCCTTGGTATCGGCGTCGCAACCGTCCGTGTACGGCGGCAGCTTGACCTGGACCAGCTTCAGCTTGCTGTGCAGCCACTGCGGATCGTAGAAGTAGCCGATCAGCGGAGTCTGCTGCTCCGTGGCCTGCTGGAAGGCGGTGATCGTCGCCGCCTCGCTGCCGGAATAGACCGCCTTGTAGTCCAGTTTCAGGTTCGTGATCAGCGCCTCGTCGTTCGTCACGAACGTGGGATCGCTGGCAAGGAACTGGCCCTTGCCGCCGGATTCAGAGGTCTTGAACAGGTCGGCGTACTTGTTCAGGTTGTTCCAATCCGTGATGTCCGGATACTTGGCGACCATCCATTCCGGGACATACCAGCCGATGATGCCGGTCACGCCATTGAGCCCGACATCCTGGGCGACCTTGGCGTCCGTGATGTACTTCTTCTCCAGGTCCGGGTGGCCCCAGTTCTCGATGATCGCATCGATCTCGCCGGTCTCGAAACCGGGCCAGGCGACTTCCTCGGCCAGCGAGGTCGCCTCCACCGTGTAGCCGAGCTTCGCCTCGAGCAGGTTCTTCACGACGGCCACATTGGCCTCGGCGCCGACCCACGGGTTGATGGCGATCTTGACGGTGCCCTTTTCGCCGGTGCTGCTGGCGCTGGGCGCCTCGGTCGCGGCGCCGCCGGCCGAGGGGGCTGCAGCGCTCACCGCTGGTGCCGCGGTGCTGCCTCCGCCGCTCGAACAGGCGGCCAGGATCAGGCTCAGGACGGCGACCCCGGAGGTCCACCGGGCCAGTCGACTTCGCTGCATGTCTTCTCCTCCTCGAGCTGCGGTCCGGTCTGGTCCGGGACCGTGGCGGTTCTTCAGCGGGATGCCGCCCCTACGGCGCTCGAATGCTATCCCGCGCGGACCGGTCCCGTCGATGGGCGCCCGCCGGCGCCCTGGGTGATCCGGTCGAGCATGATCCCGAGCAGCACGATGGCGAACCCAGCGGCAAGTCCCTTGCCGAAGTCCTCTCCCTGGGCGAAGCCTGAGACGACATCGAACCCGAGGGCGCCCGCGCCCACGAGGCCGCCGACGACGACCATGGCCAGGACCATCACGATGCCCTGGTTGGCGGCAAGCAGGATGGCCCGGCGCGAGAGCGGCAACTGGACCTTCCAGAGCAGCTGCCGGCTGGTGGAACCGGCCGCGGTCGCCGCTTCCACCACTGTCGGCGAGACCGACCGGATCCCGGCGTCCACGAGGCGGATGACCGGTGGCACGGCATAGATCACGGAGGCCACGATCGCGGTGAACCGGCTCGGTGAGAAGAGTGCCAGCGCGGGGATCAGGTAGACGAAGGCGGGCATCGTCTGCGCCGCGTCCAGGATCGGGCGGAAGATCGCGCGGAGCCGGTCGCTGCGCGCGGACAGGATCCCGAAGACGACGCCCAGGAGGAGCGTGAAGCCCGTCGCGACGAGGACCGTCGCGAGGGTCTGCATCCCGTGCTCCCACAGGCCCATCGCCGCGATGAGCGCCAGGCATGCGGTCGCGATCAGGGCCGCTCGGACGCCGGACAGGTACCAGGCGGCGGTCAGCGCGACGGCGATGAACAGCCACCACGGGGCGCTCGTCAGCACGCCTTCCAGCGGGTTCAATAGCCCGACCGTGAAGCCATCCTTGAGCGTCGCGGTCGCCGGCGCGATCGTGGAGGTGATGGCATGGACGATGTCGTTGACCGGCTTGACGAACGAGATCTTGAGCGCCTTCGGGAAGATGGACGGATCCTGGAACGTGTGCGCCAGGAGGGTCGCGGCGATCACAGCGACCAGCGCGCCCAGGTACACCAGCCGCTGACGTCCCGGACCTGCGTCACGACGACGGAAGCGTGGATCCATCCATTCGCCCGCGCGATCGGTCAATCGATCGAGCACGATGGCGAGGATCACGATGGCCACGCCGGCCTGGAAGGCCAGCCCCACGTTCACCTGCTGGAGCGCCTTGAGCACGTCCGCGCCAAGCCCCGGGGCCCCGATGAGCGCGGTGATCACGACCATCGAGAGGGCCATCATGATCGTCTGGTTCACACCGATGCCGATCGTCCGGCGGGCAAGCGGCAGCTGGACCTTGCCGAGGGTCTGCCAGCGGGTCGAGCCAAGCGACCGGGCGGCCTCCATCGTGACGTCCGGCACGCCCCGGATGCCCAGGGCCGTGATCCGGATGGCTGGCGGGATGGCATAGATCAGGGTCGCGATCGTGGCCGACGAGACGCCGATGCTGAAGAGCAGGGTCATCGGCGCGAGGTAAGCGAACGTCGGCATGATCTGCATCACGTCGAGGACGGGCGTGATCGCCGAGGCGAATCGTCGACTTCGACCGGCCACGATGCCGAGCGGGATGCCGATCGCCAGCGACAGCACGACCGCAGCCAGCATCTGGGCGAGCGTCGCCATGCTCGAAGTCCACAAGCCGAGCAGGCCGAGGGCCGCGAAGCCAGTCACCGCGACAGCCGCGAGTCGCCACCCCCCGAAGATGGCGCCAAGCGCGCCGACCGTGGCCAGGACCCCGGGCCAGCCAAGGAACGCGAGCAGGTCCCCGAACCCGTTGACCAACCCGCCGATGCCCTGGCGGATCAGGGCAGGCAGGACCAGCGATTCCCGGTTCTGGTCGACCCAGTCGCGCACGCCGTTCAGGGTGCCGAACAGCGGATACGCCTCGTCGTGGGGCAAGGTCGCCTGTCCCCGGAAGATCACGTACAGCAGCGCGGC